>JAFGTN010000641.1 GCA_016934075.1 Pirellulales bacterium | reverse complement strand
AGATTCCATGTAATGGCCAGAGCGGTCGCCACCCCCAACGCTCCCCAAGGGATACCAATGGCAATGGCACAAATAGTTGTCGCGCTACCTATGATGCCCCATTTCAAATAGCGTCCCGTTTGTCCACAGGAAATTAACACGAGGCCTCGAGTTCCGGCAGTCGTTTGCATCAACCCCGCCACGGCCAGCATCTTGAAAATCCAGTTCATCGCAACCCATTGCTCTCCAAGCACAAGCAGGATCACATTTTCAGAACAAGCACAAAGAAAGACCAAAACAGGTATGCTGATTAACGCTAGCACCATAAGCATCTGTGAATAAAATCGCTTGTATCTGTCGGGATCGTTCTGCAATCGGCTAAGAGCGGGAATAGCCACCGCAGTCATGGGTGAGCGCAAATTCGATATCGGAGTGTAAATTATTCTGTATGACTCTGAATATAGCCCTAACATCCCGTCGCCGCAAAATCTTCCTATCAGAATCTTGTCCAGATTATGTGAGAAATAATTAATAATACTGAAACCCGTAATATGCCCTCCAAAACGCAGCATCGACCTGACACCCGACCTTCGAACCGGCAGTCCCGGGCGCCAGCGGCAGAAAGTCATAAGCCCAATAGTTGTTGTGCCCGACATTGCCAGTTGCATGAAGACCAGAGCCCAGTATCCCGCCCCGCACAGAGCGAAAATAATGCCCGAGATTATTGACACGAGCATTGAGAGTATTTGAATAGAAGCTAAAGTGCCAAAACGCATCTGCCGCCTCAATAACGCTTGGTGTTGAATCGACAAACCACCCAGAAAGAAAGTAATCGACAAAACCAACGTGATGTACGTCAAGCGAGACTCGCCATAAAATCGGGAGATAAACGGTGCTATAACGGCAACCACAAGCATCGTTAGAAAACCGATGCACGTATTGACCCAGAAAAGGACACTAATTTGTCCGTGATTAATCTCACTTTTCTGGACAGTTGCCGTTGACAATCCCATGTCCTTGAATATGACTGCAAACGCCGTTACAGAAGTAACCATGGCAAGCAATCCGAAGTCCTTGGGGGAAAGCAACCGAGCCAATACAACGAATCCGGCAAACATGAGAAAGACTCTGGCACCCTGAGCGAATAAGGTAACAGCGCCACCACGTATGGAGTGACCTCGAATATCTGCTTCCAGGTGCTTTACGTCAAAAAAATCAACTTGGTCTGATGCATCCAGACCCGCCGTATTTTGCTCTGTTGCTTCCATTTGCCATCCTTTAAATCGCATGCTGTAGTATGCGTGGTGATATCCAGAAGACTCGTTACGGCTCTACGTGGAGTTCGGACTTCCACAGCTTGTATATTAGCCGCCCGTCTTCACATTCACCTATCTTTTTGCTGTGGTTAAGTCCCGAGTGTTTCATTACAAACTGCACAAATTCATCGGGTTCATAGTTTCGGTAAGCACCTACCATCTGTGGCTCCGATGGATCATGAGGCTCGAAAATCATCATTGACATGTCCATCCTTTTCAGAAAATCAACCAGAGCACGGTGGTCTTCTTCTCGCTTCAAAAAATGATGAAAGATGTTCAAGGCAAGGACGACATCGAAGTTGAGTTTATCACGGTAATCTAAAATAGACTGCGGTACGACCTTGAATTTTCGCTCTCCAGCAGTTTTTAGCTTTTCCAAAAAATGCCTGTTTTCCAGATCGGATTCCACAGCGTAACAGTCGAAACCAAGTTCTTCAAAGCGATGGCAGAAGTAGCCCCAATTGGAACCTATATCAAGAAGAGTACCCTTGTCTTCCGGCAGATGTCCGTAAATTATATCGAATCGGCTTTCATCATGGGCCGACGGGACGCCCCGGAGATCAGGATGAGTGATGGGTTGATAGACTTTTCCGCCATTATCCCGCGCATGGTCCAGTATTTCACCGCAAAATGCTTGCCAACTAGCATGCCGTATACAAACCTTGACGGGAATTTTTTCAATACCTAACGCAAGTGCGATGCCAAGACGATGCGCGCCATTACAGAATATATAACGACCATCACGATCTATATGCACGGCAATCTCATTCTCGGCCGGTGATGTGCCTGCAAATTCCGGATCCTCTAACTCGCATTGTGGCTTGTAGCCGTCGCTCTTGATGCGTTCATAAAGTTGATCGAACCGATGAAAGTATTCCTCAAGATCTGATTTGCTTTCACATCCTCGCCACTTTTGACCTTTAGTGATTTCCTCAAGATGGATGCGATAATAATCCGTATCTTCCCAGTCCTTTCCGTCAGTGAATCTTTCTTTCGCCCCACGGATGATAGCCAAATCTTGGACTAAAGTGGTTTGTTTGTCCCAATTGCCGGATTTCGTCAGGCCAGCAACAATCTCTGTATTCAACACCCCGTCGATTTGCCTGTAGATCGCATTTTTTATAATGCGTGGAGATATCCAATAGACCTGATAAGGTTCCGCGTGTAGTCTTGATTTTCCCGCTTTTTGCCGAATTAACGCTCTACGGAGCGGGACGACGACACGCCACATTAAAGCACGTTTCCAACGCCGGATCGGAAGAGTTTTCTGTCTAATTGTCATAATGTTTAGTAACTCCTGTAGTCATAATCAGCGCCATGGGGATAATACCTTCCACCTCTTGCATAAATCCACACTTCATGCCCTTACTTCCTAAGCGCATCCATGTACGCTCTTGAAACGTAGCCGTTCCGCCTTCATGCCATGTCGTGACAATACCTATATTCAATGCAATGTTCCTCCCATGCATGTTGATGGAAAAATCATTCACAATAGCCATTGTCACGAATAGCCTAGTATTCTGTTTCTTTCACCCGCAATCTGCTCTAATAGAAGTAGATCTTTCTCGTTAAGTTCATCGTGCCACCTTTCATCGAGAACAATAGCGCCTGTGAAACTTTTTGCCATTCCATTACCAAATACGTGCAGATCTTCTCTACGAAATCCCTCGGGAAAGCCGAGCGAATCCAATCCGACAAACTCCGCGACTCGGCCCAGATATGTCTTTGGATCTGAACACAGATCTTCATATTTCATAAGCATGTACCGATCAGCACCCATAATATCTCGCAGATTCATGGCGCGAAGATCGTATACTGCCAGGCGGCGGGCAGCAGTCATCGCGTCTTTACCACGTCGTAATTGAGAGGCAAACTGCCCTCGGCCATCCCGCACAAGATGCAAAACTTTTATATCCAAATCCCGGTGGCGGCGCAATACCTGCAACTGCGCGATTTCCTTGTCAGTATCCAGAAACACCGAGGCGCCATAGTCCATCAAAATCTCGCGCATCAGAATTGGACGGATTTCGAAAAGATCCCTCACGCGCCCAAGCCGCTTCAGAAAAAAACCCTGTATCCCGTCGATAAGCTTGTTCTTAAAAGGCAACGTTAGCGCATAGCTAATATAGCGGTTATTTGAACAACGCCATTTCTTGTCCTGCTCTAAAACCGAATACTGAATACCCTTTTCAGCGAGCCGATCTTCGATCCGATGCCAAAATGGACATTGCATTGTGGTCGAACCACACGAACAAGGGTGTTCTTCTTTTTTGATCCTGGGATCCGGCCCGCTGAGCTCTCCAACCGTGGCGATATCCTTATGGCTACCCAACAACAGCGCCACCAGTGTCGAGCCGGAATATTCCATACTGACCAAGTACAGTAGTTTTATTTTTTCCAAGGTTCTCTCATTTCTTTGCTAATCGATTTTTTAGTAATTTCTACATTATACTTCGCTTTGATCCAAGAAACGCCGTATTCCAGTACTAAAACAGCCATCCCGTTCCGGAGGTGATATTTATAACGAAAAAAGAAGGAGCCGGCTTGCCCGAACATGTATCAATTTCAACAAAAAGCAATACGTCACCTCGTGACTTAGCTTCCCATGTCATATATCTCTTCAACCTCGTGCGGGGACAACGCCGGATCAGTAATCCGAAACTCGTCTGCGAAGCCAGGATCGGCTTGGGGGGCGTAAACCCAGATTATTCACCAACCATACTAACCATCGCGCTCCCTACGCATTTTTTCCCGATACTTCCTGCGGTATGCAGTCGGAGTCATGCCGGTTTGCGCGCGGAATTGCTTGGTGAAGTAGCTCTGGTCGTAAAAGCCGCTTTTCAGAGCGATGATCGCCACCGACTGGTCGCTGTTGACGAGCGCCTGGGAAGCCGCGTCGACACGCACGCGGATGATGAACTGTTGGGGGGTGATCTGGAAAACGCGTTTGAACTTGCAGTCGAATTGGCTTACGGAAAGGTGAGCCATGGCTGCTAGCGTGGAAACATCGATCCGCTCGGTGTATTTCGAAAGAACGTAGTTTACGACCTCTTCCATTTCCTGGTACGGTTGAACGACCGCGCCGGCTTTCTCGATATCGCGCATTACGCCCGCTGTCCCTACCGCACGACCGCCGTCGCCGAAAAGCGGGATCTTCGTCGAGATATACCACTTAAGCTCGCCGTGATGGTTGGGCACAAGCCAGGCGCGGTTCATAACCGGTTGCAGATTGTTCATTACCCAACGATCTTCTTCTATATAGCTTTCGGCCAAATCGCGAGGGTAGAACTCCAGATCCGTGCGTCCCAGCATTTGTGCTTCACTATCGCAATTCGTCAGTTTCAAAACTCCGCGGCTGACAGCCACGAAGCGGCTCTGTTTGTCTTTTGCCCAAAAGTAAGATTCGGGCAGACAGTCAAAAAGGCTGTTCAACTGCAGGGGACTGTCGAGTCTGCGATGGAAGTCTTCGACAAATTGCTTGGTATCGTTCATGCGCAAATAATACCAAATATCGCGCATACAATACAAGACGCGGGTAAAAAAACTGGTATATTCACGTTATTGTCAACTATACTTCACATCTCCACCAACTTGTGCAACCGGTACAGTTGGGCATTCAAAGTAAGGATAAAATCGTGGCAACGGAAAACTCGAGCGTGGCGGCCGCGGATAACTCATCTCAGTGTGACATGGCGACTGTTTATGACCAGCGGCTAGCACGCTACACGACTGCCATGCGAAACGAGATGCCGGATATGATACCCATTCGGCCGTTCGTTGCGGAGTTTACCGGCGTATATGCGGGCTACAATTGCCAGCAGCTCGCCCACGATTACGAAATGGCGTTCGAGGCGGCCAGAAAGTGTGCTGCCGACTTCGACTGGGACGCCGTCGTGGCCAACATGGTCTATGTTTGGACGGGATTGGCCCAGGCGGTAGATCTAAAATACTACGGCATTCCGGGCATCGACATTCCGCCCGATACGGGCTTCCAATATCGCGAACCACCCAAGGACCAAGCCTTCATGCGGGCCGATGAATACGATCAGTTCATCGAAGATCCCACTGGTTTTCTCTTGAATGTCTGGTTGCCGCGAGTATCGCATTCAGTCAGCCCCATGGGCAGCGAAACATCGGAGGCCAACAACCTCTCGTTCCTTAAGGGGGGGATGGCCATGATGCAGTATTTCGGCTCTTTCCCCGGGCAGATTTCACGTCTGCGCGAGGAGTCGGGCACGGTTTCTGCCATAGCGGGCATTTTTAAGGCGCCGTTGGATATTCTTGCCGATAAGTTGCGGGGCTATCTGGGCCTGATCGAGGATCTGTTTGAGCGACCCGAAAAAGTAATGGCCGCTTGTGAGGCCTTGATGCCGCACCTTTATGGCGTGGCAAAGGCCACGGCCGATCCGGATCGCTTCGTGCCCATCGGCTATTGGATGCACCGCGGTTGTGTACCATTCATATCTTTCAAACAGTTCGATCAATTCTACTGGCCCACGGTCAAACCAATTATCGAGGAACTCTGGTCGAATGGACATCAGACGCTCTTCTATGCCGAAGGGAATTGGGATCATCATCTCGAAGCCTTTACCGAATTGCCCGATAAGAGTATTGTCTATCACGTCGATCAGGGAAATATTTTCGAGGCGCACCGTGTTCTCGGCCATAAGTTCTGCCTCAGCGGTGGGATTCCCAACGTGGCCCTGGGCCATCAAACGGCGGACGACGTGCGGGATTATTGTAAGAAGGTAATCGACGGCGTGGCTCGTGACGGTGGCTATATCATGGACGCCAGTGCGATAGTGCAAAACGACGCCAAAGTCGAGAACATGCGAGCCATGACTGATTTTACCCGCGATTACGGCGTTTACTCGCAAGGCGCGGCAACCATCGGCCCGCCCAAGTCAGAGGTCGACTCGCCGCCCAAGCAGTTCTTGCCTTCGGCCGCCGACACGGCCCGCCCGCCGGGAACTTGTGTTCCCTGGGAAAAGAAAAGCCAGGAATTTCCCAATCTGTCGGGGGATACGGATCTTGTGAAGAACGTGTGGTCAAATATCGATGCCCTGGCCAATATGTATGTGTGGCAGATGCTCTTAAGTTTCTAATCGGCGGCCTCGTGGCCCACTTTCT
>JAFGTN010000640.1 GCA_016934075.1 Pirellulales bacterium | reverse complement strand
GCTTTGGGGAATACCCTGGCCAATTCGGCCAGGACCCCCAGCGCGTCGGGTCCCACGAACGTTCCGTGTGCCAGATAAACGGCCGCCACTCCGGCGCGATCAAACGCCTGGCCGACCTCATCCATTCTGCGGCAAAACTCTTCAGACCCGACCGGAGGGTGCGCGCCGGGATTTACCAGGTGATGCGGAGAAGTGGGGGGCGTGGGCGTGTATGCCTGATGTCGAAATTGATTGGCCTGGGGCATGGTTAGCTCTTCTTGAGTCTATGCGATGAATCGAAATTTCCGAGGGACAGTATCCCAATGTGGCCGACCAGGTTTCATAAGGCCGGCCGCCTCGTTGGTCGCCGTGGAAAAACGCCAGGTAGCTCATCTCGTCGTGGGCGATGAATTCGTGCTCGGACGGCGCCAGGCGGGTTTGCCGATGCACGCGACGCCACGTGCCAGAGTTGAAATAAATCTGGTTCATGGCCAGCCCTTCGGCGAAGCTGGCATCCAGCGGAACGCTCTCGGCGGAGTGGGTGTGGCCGTAGACCACGTGCCGGGCGCGGCGGTTGCGGAAATCCTGCTCGGTCAAGGCGTGCTGATAGTACGATTCGCTCGCAGCGCCGCGAATTTCATGCAGCCAACTGGCGATCGAACTTGCCCAGCCGATGGAGAGCCGTCGACTGAACCGCAAAGCCTGCTCCAAACCGTCAATAAGATCAAGAGGATTCCACGTGTCACGCTCGCGGACAAAACTGTTTTCCAGAAATTCGTCGACCAGCCGGTCCCAAATGGTTTTTACCTGCTTGCGCATGGCGGGGAAGCCGCATGTCCGTTCCAGCAACCCGTCGATCCACACGGGTGTCAACAACAGCGGACGCACGTTATCGATCTCGCGCAAGCCAACCAACGTACCGGCCGGTAAATCGTCTTTGAGACGCGATTCCACCTCGGCCGCGAAACGGTTTACCAGTTCGATCACAATTACATCGCCCAAACTGCCCGTGTCGCGGTCACCTTCGAAATTGAAAGGATCGTAAAGATCACCATGGCGAGCAACCACCTTGTGGCGCCGCATCGTTTCCAGCAACGTGTCGCTCTCGGTTATGTCGTGGGGAAACGGCTCATCCGCACGATTCGCCAGCCCCATGTAATCGACCAGTTTTTTGCGAATCAAGTCGTAGGAGGGACCGGGCAAGTGGTAAAACCAATCGTGGTTGCCTACCATGTAGTGAATCCGTACCGGCACCGGCTCGCCTTCGACGTCCGTGGCCGGTCGACCATCGCGCAACGTGGGCGGTACGGTCAAACCGTCTTCGTGCGACAGACTTCGAAGAATCTCAAACGCGGGCTCATTGCGTTCGATTATGGCGTCGGTGATCTCATCGACCTGGTCGACGAAGCCGGGCTCGTGCGGATTGTACCATGGCCGAACGTCGGGTGTGGACATCCAGCGTTTTGAACGCACTACATCCAATACATCACCCAAAAGCACAATATCGACCGATTCGACAGGCCAGTAGCTTCCGTCGACGCGCCAACCGGCTGCCACGGCCATGTCTCGCATCCGCTCGGTGAAAATCGAAAATACTGCGGGCGAAAGCGTTTCTCCGGTGGTTCCATCAGTCAGATGCAAGTCGCTGACAACAACCAGCATGGCACCGGTTCCCTCGAAAAAGGTTAATCTGATTGCCTAATTTACGCCAACAGCCCATTGTTATCCATCGGCATTTCCCCGTAATAGACATGAGGGTTGCCCTGATTATGGCAGGTATTCGTCGGCGGATGCAATCTTTTTTGTGGGCCATTTACAAAAACAGTACGGTAATGTCGCGGCAGAATTCAAACTTTCCCTAACCGCTACAACTGCATCCAACTTGGCAATCATAGACACGGGGGGTTGGGCAGTGATAAAATGGCGGAAACCGATCACCGTAATGGTGGACAATAGGCAATCGTATACGCTCGGTTCGCAGTGGTTACCCGCCAATGGAGAACAACACATGATAGACTCACTTGACTTACTCTACCTTTACCGCAAGGCCATATTATTCTTTTGCTTCACCACGGCGAAGATTATGGTTACCGTACTTGTAGTATGCACGGTAGCCCAAGGACAAGCGACTGAAATAGAGGTATCCAAAAAGGCTCCAAGTCCACCTGAAGTCTTCATTCAAAAGCACAACGAACACTCACTCGTCACCTATTCGAATCCCGTTAGTCTCGGCGACGGAACACTCCTCCGCTATGGAGTCGATCGCCGTGAGAACCGGCTCTACTCTCAAATATCCAGTGACGGTGGACGCACTTGGAGTAAGGATAAGTTCGAGTGCGAGGCCATGCCCGGCACGTACATGGTCATGCCCCTGTTAAGCCACGATGGCGAAATACATCTTGCTTCGATGGTTTCTCGGGGCAATGGCAGCAAGATCGCGGTAGATCGCTTTATCGACATCTGGCACCAGCGAACAACCGGCAAACGGACAAAGTGGGAAAAACCGAACGTTATCTTCAAAGGTTATTGCGGCGCCCTGCTCGATTTCAAACAACTCAGCACGGGTAGGCTGGTTTGTCCCTTTGCATGGTGGGTGCCCAATCTTCCCTGCGCCCCGCCCGTCGGCGCCAATTTGTGCACGGTATACTACTCCGACGACGGCGGCCGTACGTGGAAGAAGTCTAAAAGCGATCTGTCCTCGCCGTGTTATCCCAACTTTGTGGGCAACAACTACGGTGCCGATGAGCCCTGTATACTCGAGCTAAAAGACGGCCGGTTGTGGATGTTGATGCGCACGCAGACCGGTTTCTTGTACGAATCGTTTTCCAACGACCGGGGTGAAACCTGGACGGATACCCAGCCGTCTCGTTTTGCCTGTTCCAGTTCGCCACCCATGCTCTGGCGAATGCCGGATGATCGCATAATCGTGTTGTGGAATAACTGCGAAAGCCCGCCCGCCCACGAAGGAGCCGGCGTCTACGTAAACCGCGACGCACTGCACGCCGCCGTCAGTGACGATGACGGAAAAACCTGGCGAGGTTTCCGCGAGGTATACCGCGATCCGCTCGAAAACGAGACTCCACCGAATACGGACCGCGGAACAGCTTATTCCACGCCGCCGGTCTGGATCAAAGGAAAAGTCGTTTTTCTCACGGGACAAGGAGTCGGACGCCGCAACCTCATCAGTGTCGATCCCGACTGGCTGACCGCTATACGCGCCCAAGACGACTTTTCCGGCGGTCTGGGACAATGGATAGCCTTCAAACCCATCGGCCCGGCCAAACGCTATCGGCGACAACGCATCGCCGGTCCGCAGCTCATTACACATCCCGGCAAACCGAATGCAAAAGTACTCCACCTGCGCAAGCCGGACGAACACGATGCCGACGGTGCCCTCTGGAACTTCCCCTGCGGTGTTAAAGGAACGCTCACAATGCGAATGATGCCCAACAAGGGATTCCAGGGAGCAAGCATCTCGCTCTGCGATCGCTCATTCAAACCGACGGACGATAACAGCCGCCGCCTGGCTATCTTCGACGTGGATATCAAGCCCAACGGACAAATCGGAAACGGATCCAAGATCGGCCTGGGAGAGTGGCACACGCTTGAGTTTGCCTGGAACTTGAAAATGCAAAACTGCATCGTATCCCTCGACGGCGCAAAAGTGCTGACACTAAAACAGTTAAATCCAACGGGCAACGGTATCAGCTACCTGCACTTGCGATCGCTGGCAACCGAACTCGACACGGCCGGCTTCTATGTCGAGTCTGTTTCCGTCGACATCGAGGATCCCGTCGCGCCGCGGCTCAGCGACCAACAAAAACGGGACCTGCTCGATAGCTACATTCCCTCATATTATACTCCTCCGGCCAAACGCAAAGGAACGCGTCCTAAATCGCCGCAACCGTTAAAAAAGAAATCGAAAAACGGTGTTATAGAGGTGGGCTGAGATGATATCTCATTTCAGTTAAATTTTTTCTCAGCTAACCCGAATTGGTGAGAACCCGTAAACGCATCACAAACCGATGCGAAACTAGCATCACTAAACCGTTACATCCACCACGGAAATCCTTTCGTTAACGACTCCTGCTCTAGCCATAAGGTCCATAAACTCTACATGCAAAGTATGCTTCGGCTCAGGGGGCGGCCGTAAGACCTCTTCATTCGCAGCGCAACACCTGTGTGAAGCAACGAGTTGCGAACACCCCCTCCTTGCAACACTTATTGGGTGGGGGTGGCATGCCCAAAAATATGCTTGAAAATCTGGTCTACCCGGGCATTTCGACCTTGACTTTGCGAATTATTAGAATCCAATCACAGATATGCGGGGAGAAGTTCCTGTCATGTAGTCGGCACGTATATTTTTTGAGTCTTACGACCATATTGCGGAGCATATTGTGCGCGTGAAAGCAAGTTCTTTTTGTATTCGGGCTTAACCCACATTGGAACTTTGCACCTGGAAACGGTTGAGCCTTTTTCATATTTCATTCTGTTTCGTTGTCGGATTCAGATCCCTGTCAGTGAAGGAGAGAAAGATGAACAGGCCAACAGTCTGTGTCGTAGTGTCCGTACTGTTATTGGTTGCATGCGCAATTGGTCGCGCGGACATCTCTATCCACGGCCCCGTCTTCCCATCGCCGGCCGGTCCAACCGCTGGCGGAGGTTCCGGCGTTGCCGGAGTGGAAACCGGCTTCACCTACAGCTACAACACCTTCGAGATGGACAATGTGCGGAATCTTTGGTTCGGCCTCAATCCCGACTACCTGCCGAGTCTGGACTTCGGTCAGGGCGGTGCGGCCACGCAGATGACGTTTAGCTCGTCCACGAGCAACCAGATGATATGGACGGGCAACGCTGACTTCAGGTACAGCGTCGACAGCTCTGTCAACCCGCATGAGACGGTCGCAGTCGACACCAGGTTCAAGTTGACCTTGAGCGGCGCCGGCCAAAGCGGCTTCGGCAGTCTCGGCGCGCTGATCGCGGACGACCCGACGTTCGACACATCCATTGAGAGGGTCGCTCGTATCACCGGAGACTACCAGGCAAACTTCCAGTTCGAGGCACGGGACCCCCTGAATCCCGATCCCGACACCTGGTGGATTCCGGCGGTGGATCTGTTCAATACCTACGACACCGAGGGAACTACTAACTTATCTGTTGGCGCGGGCTTCTATTGGCAGAGGATCATCCAAGGGCCCGACTTCCCAACACCGGCCGGTCCAACCGATGGCGGAGGTTCCGGCGATATGAGCTATCTGGGCAAGGACCCCGGCTGGACCTACAGCTACGAAGGCATTGACACGAGCCAAGTGAAGGCGCTCTGGTTCGGCCTCAATCCCAATGCGTTGCCGAATCTTGAGCTCGGTCATGAGGAGGATGACATGACGTTCTACTCGGCTGCGGACAATAAGATGGTATGGATGGGCGAAGCCACCTTCGAGTACAGCATAGATAATGACGACGAATATGATACGGCGGTGGTAGATACGAGATTTACCATGACCCTGGCCGGCGGAGCCGGCAGCTTCTTCGATGCCGATGACCTGCTGGCCATTGACCCGTTGTTCGACTCCTCGATTGAAGCCGCCACTCGTATCAACGGGGATTATGAGGCAACCTTCCTCTTCGAGGCGCGGGACCCCATGGATCCCGATCCCGACAACTGGATTCCGGCAAACACTTTGTTCAACAACTACTACACCCCGGTCGGCGCTACAACCCAGATGGACGTTGGCGGAGCGTTTTACTGGACTCCGGAACCGTCCTCCATGGCGTTCATGGGCAGCGCCTTCATCGGTGTCGTGGCCTATGTGGTAATCAGGCGTCGCCGGAAGAATCGCTGACCGTCCGTTCGTCGAGACGCTGTGCAAGTTTCTCGTATAACTGACGGGCGGAATGTTCGGGGATATCGCAAAACCAGGCCAGGCCTCGCTTTTCAGGACGTGCCGCGAGAATCACAAAAGGCTCTTTACGAGTGACGCTGTCGAGGTCGACGAAGAGGGAATCTCCCTCCTTCGATTTGCATGTTCCTTCGGTTGTCAACTGCCGAAGCTTGTCGCACAGTTCCTTCACTTCGGCAACCGATAGCATGAACCCGAAACTGGTCAATTGTACCGCAAGAAACTCAATTTCACAGTTTTCGTGATGCTGTTTTTGCCATTCTCCGACACTTACAGGCATCCTGTCGTTCTCCGATTATGTGGGATATCCCCGGTCGATCAACACTGCTCTTCGCTCGGCCGCGTCATCCGCCAGGGATCCAGCGTCTCTTCCAATTCTGCCGGTGGCAGGATCTCTTTTTCAATACAAAGCTCGCGGATGGTCTTGCCCGTCTTGAACGCCTCTTTAGCAAGTGCCGCGGCTGCTTCATAACCGATCTTCGGGTTTAGCGACGTAGCCATCGACAGGCTCTTCTCCACGGCCGCTTCGCAAGCCTCCGCGTTGGCCTCCAAGTCGGCCAGGCAAAAATCTCGGAAAGCGGTGGTTGCCGAGGCCAGCAAACGCACACTCTCCAGCGTAACCGCGGCCATAACCGGCATCATGATATTCAATTGGAACTGGCCACCTGCCGCGCCCGAAAATGAAACGGTCTGATCGTTACCCATCACCCGCGCGGAAACTTGCATCACACTCTCGCAAAGCACCGGGTTGACTTTTCCGGGCATAATCGAACTGCCCGGCTGCAAGTCGCTGAGCTTCAATTCGTAATATCCGCATCGTGGTCCCGATCCCAGCCAGCGGATGTTGTTGGCCACGTTAAAGAGCGTGGTGGCCACCGAGCGTAGCTGCCCGTGGCATTCCACCAGCCCGTCGCGCTGGGCATTGGCCTCGAAATGATTGGTCGCCTCTACGAAGGGAATACCGACCTTTTCAGCCAAGAGTTCGCTCACGCGGCCGCCGAACTGGGGATGTGTATTGATACCGCTGCCCACGGCCGTGCCGCCGATGGGTAACTCGAGTATCGCCTGCGTAGCGCGTCGGGCCCGATCGGCCGCCATGCCCAATTGCCAGGCCAATCCACCTATCTCCTGCCCTAGGGTTAGCGGTGTGGCGTCGGCCAGATGCGTGCGTCCGATCTTGAGAATTTTATTCCACGAAAAAGCCTTCTCGCTCAATAATGTAGATGTCCAGCATAAGGCCGGTACGAGCGTCTCTTCGATGGCCTTGGCCACCGCCACGTGAATCGCCGTGGGAAACGTATCGTTGGTACTCTGGCCCATATTCACATGGTCGTTGGCATGAATCGGTTTTTCAACGGCAAATCGGTCGCCGCCGCTGAGTTCGATAGCCCGGTTGGCAATCACCTCGTTGGCATTCATGTTGCTCGAAGTGCCGGATCCGGTTTGGAAAACGTCGACGGGAAACTCTTCGTCCCAGCGGCCCTCGGCCACTTCCAAACAAGCGGCCAACAAGGATTCGATTTGCTGATCGCTAAGCGGGCTGCGGGCCTCGCCCGTGAAAAGTCCCAAATCGCGATTGGCCGAGGCGGCCGCCCATTTCACCAGACCCATCGCATGGATCAAATCGCCCGGTATCCGCTGCCCGGAGATGGGAAAATTCTCAATCGCCCTTTGAGTCTGCGAACCGTAATAGGCCTTGGCCGGGATCTCGATCTCGCCCATAGAATCACGTTCGGTGCGAAAGTCGGTCATTGCGAATACCTCTAAAGATGGGTGGAACTGCAAAGTTCCTTGACGCCAACATGAATAAAAGCCTTTGCCAATGGGCAATTTCCTGTCCGAACCTCGATTGTCGTGACGGTTCAGTAAAGGTCAAGACGGGCGTGTTTTAAATTCGACAAGTTTCGTTTGGTAAGTTGTTTTCAGGTAATAACTTCCAACGATTACTCCCGAGGCCCATGGCCATTTAACCGGCAAAATGGCGTCTTCAGCTCCAAGCAAATATCCGATAAATGGGTTCCACAGCCGACAAAAATGGTGAAAACCACACTTGCGGGTGGGGATGTTTCTGAGATACCCCTATGAGAAACACAAGCGTTTGGCAAACAACCGTTTGCGTTACCTAGCTTACCTAATTAGAATCGGTATTGTGGCTCTACATGTCGCTATCGTTTAGGGCGACTGATGTGGCGGAGCCAGGAATAGTCGAACCTCGCGCGCTTGCGTCCGCCGATTGGAAAGCTTTTCTTTCGGGCGAAGCGCTACCGGACATTAATGGAGAAGTTGCTCATGCGTCGGCAAGCATTTGTAAACCGCTTAATCCTCGTCGTGGCAGTCGCCGCGATCAGCTTCGGCCTCACACCGCTCGCAGTGGCCCAACAACAGGCGGGCGTATTAGTCAATGCCGATGGCGTGCTGAAGAAGCATATAGCCAGCGATCCTGGCGGTCGTTTGGCCAAGGAGCGGATCGCCGCAGCGAAGGCGTCGCTCAATCCCGACGTTACGGCTTTCAGCAAGCTGCGAATGATTTCGCTCAATCGGCTCGAGGCTGCTCTTGAAAAACGGCAGGGCGTACCCACCGAGGAGATGCGACGCCTGGCCGGTCTGCTTCGTCTCCGCTACGTGTTCTTTTATCCTGAAAGCAACGACATCGTAATCGCCGGTCCGG
>JAFGTN010000639.1 GCA_016934075.1 Pirellulales bacterium | reverse complement strand
TCGAGCTTGAAGGCGGGCAAACTTTTCACCGCGGAACTGACTTCGCGCAGGCAGTCCAGCGTCGCTTGGGCCGACGGATCCTCGGCCAGCAACTTCTCGGCGCGCGCCTTCTCTGCGGCGGTCAATTCACCGTCGAGATAAGCACTCAGCAGTTCTTCTTGCGGTAACTCGGTCATTATCAGATTTCAGGTGTCGGACATTGATCATTGAACATTGATCATTCCTTCCTCATTAGTCATTTCCTCCTGCCCTCTGCCCTCTGCCCTCTGACATCTGCCCTTTACCTTCAATATCGGCAAGACGATGCCGCAATTGCCCCCGCGCGCGGCTCAAGCGGCTGCGGACGGTTCCCACGGGCAACTCGAGAATAGAGGCAATGGTTTCGTAGTCGCAGCCGTCGATTTCGCGGAGCACCAAAACGGCGCGATGCTCGTCGGCCAGAGTGGCTATCGCTTGGCGGACTTGTTGGCAGGTTTCTTTTCGCTCGGCATGACCTTCCGGACCCTCCCCAGGTTCTATCGGTTCGCGACCGCTGGCATCCTTTACCCGCTCGACCGATACGGTCGGTTTCTTGCGCCGGTGGTGACTGACGGTAAGGTTGAAAGCGATGCGGTAAAGCCAGGTAAAAAAGCTACTCGACTGTCTAAATGATTCTAACTTAACAAAGGCTTGTACAAAGGCGTCTTGGACCAAATCGCGAGCGTCCTCAGCACCGCCGGTCATGTGTGCAATGGAGTTGTACAACCGATCCTGGTACTTGGTGACCAGATGGCCGAACGCCGCGGACTCGCCCGCTAGTGTTTGTTCAATTAGTTTGCTATCGTCATTCACGGCAGGTCCAACTGTTTGGACGCGTTATACTTAGCACAAGTTCCCGACACTGCTACAAATCATCCCCATTTCCGTCGGAGTGTCAAACCATGGTTACAAACTCGTTACCTTCAAAGGAGTTAGCGTCTGGAGGCCAGGTCGCGACCCGGCGCAGGAATTGGGAAGAAGCTTAGTAGACCGGAGATAAGTAACGGCGATAGTATTTGAAGAATGTAGCCAAAAATGTCGGGCCACAACTTGCCATATATTTCCGTAAGACCTTATTTATTAAGTACTTGCAAATGTTTGCATGCCGGGTGATGCCCGGTTTACGGTGAATGACACCATTTTCCCACCATTACACGATTTTTCACTTGTGTAGTTTGCGCATGCTGATATACTTGAGACAATACTGGTCATATAAGTATATAAGTTTACAAGCGAGTCTCTATCAGGAGTGGTTCACGTGGCATCTGTTGATATTATTGCTCCCGTTCGGCGAGAAACGCTTGCCGAGGCCATCGCCGAGAAATTGATCCAATATATCGGGGCAAATCGATTGAGGCGAGGCGATAAACTACCGTCGGAACGGGAAATGGTCGAGATGACCGGAGCAAGCCGCCTGCCGCTACGCGAGGCGATCTGCATTCTCAAGGGTCTGGGCATCGTCGAGTCGCAGCATGGCAAGGGCGTGTTTGTGAAGAAACTGGACATCGCCGCCGTCTTCGGCATGCTTTCGCCCCTGTTGAGAACGCAAGCCGATATCGACGTGAGTCACGTTTTCGACGTGCGGTTTTCTCTCGACGCGGGCGTGGCCGAGGCGGCTGCCGCCAATCGTACCGATGAGAACCTGCGTGCCATGCGCGAGGCCCTAGAGGGTATGCGTGGCAACGTCGACCGGCAAGAGGAATACGTCAAATTCGACATGCAATTCCATCTGGAACTGGGGCGGGCTACAAATAATCCCGTCTTCCAGATCATGATGACGTCGATTTCCGACCTGCTCAAAGAGCTGCAGTTTTTCTACGACGACAGTATCGAGTATCGCGGCGGGGCATTGACCGAGCACGAAGAGATTTACGACGCGGTCGAAAAACAAGACGGACCGCGGGCACAAGAGGCCGCCAGGACGCATTTGCGTAACGCGGCGGAACGGATAGTGCCGGGGCGGAAGAGAGATCATTTGTAATTGAGAGGACAGAGCACAGAGGATAGAGGACAGAGGATAGAAATTGTAGACCGGGTTGCGACCGGCACGTGTAATGGTTCCTTGTGGTTGTTTGTAGTTCCGCCTTCAGGCGGCTATCGCCTGGTCAAGAACGCCAAATATTCCGCCAGAAGGTGGAACTACAAACGGGAGATTCAGCATACATTCCTTATCGAAATATTCTCATGTATACACGCAAAAAGAAAGCTTTTACATTAGTGGAACTCTTGGTGGTAATCGCCATTATCGGCATCCTCATAGCCCTCCTTTTGCCGGCCGTGCAAGCCGCGCGGGCCGCGGCTCGGCGGATCAGTTGCTCTAATAATCTCAAACAGTGGGGGCTGGCCATGCACAACTACGAGAGCAACAATCGGGTTTTCCCGCCCGGATGCACACATTGGGCGTCTTATCAAAAACGCATGAGTTTTGTGATTCCCATGTGGCCCTTCCTCGAATTGAACGATCTGTATGACGACTACAACTTCGATTATTCATTCCACGATTGGATAAATGAACGCGTTGTAATACAGCAGGCTCCGCTCTATTTTTGTCCCGAAGACAGAATAGGTTGTTGGAAAGGCGACTCTTGGGCTGCACGCTCTCGGGGTAACTACGTCGTCAATTGGGGCTACTGCGATTCGAGGGTACAGGCTACACCTTCCGGCGACCCTGTTCGACCAGGCCCCTTCGGACCCGACAAATACACGCGGGTAAGCGACATCGCGGATGGCCTCTCCAACACGATGTTCATGGCCGAGGTGGTGCAGGCCAAGCTAGATACGGAGTTTGACTTTCGTGGTGATTTCATCAATGACGACCACGGCGCATGCTGTATTATGACCGTTTCCACGCCGAATAGCGGAGAAGATACCATGGCATGTACCAATACCGCGGACCGGACTTACCCCGGCCCCTGCCAAAATAACAATAGCGACCGAGTCTACGTCTCCTCGCGAAGCCTGCATGCCGGCGGGGTGAACGTATTATTCGGTGACGGTTCCACGCGTTTTATCAACAATGATATAGAGGTGGAAACCTGGCGAGCGATTGGATCCATGAGCGGCGGAGAGACAGTATCGATCGACTAGAAGCGGTTTCATAACTATCCAGGTATCCACTTGCATACGCCATCTTGTGGTCAATCCGAAGGATCACCACAAGATATGTAAAACCAAGAAGTCATGAAATGGATTGTAATAAGTTCGTAGGCCGGGTTGTAACCCGGCGATGGGAATGTCGCACATGTCGGATCGCGACCCCGTTTTCAATTTTCGGGTGAATCTCATGCAGAACAAGAACAAAAAAGCGTTCACGCTGGTGGAACTCTTGGTTGTTATCGCCATCATCGGCATTCTTATCGCCTTGCTTTTGCCGGCCGTACAGGCCGCCCGCGAAGCCGCGAGACGCATGGCATGCAGTAATAAAATGAAACAACTCGGCGTGGCCGTGCTCACTTATGAGAACACACTCAACACCCTGCCGCCAGGCGCTTTCTGGAATACGTTCGACACGGGCGCGAACAAAGGTCCCATCCTGGTCCACCTTTTGCCCTTCATCGAACAGCAGATTCTCTACGATGCCTTCGATTTCAACGCCCACAAGATCGATGACCAGATTTTCAGTGTCGTGGCCGGCAACGGCAAGTTGATCGGCGCCAACGTGATTCCGACCTACGTTTGCCCCAGCGACGCGCGACCTTCAACGATCAAAACCGCCGGCCACTCTAGCGGTGTACCCGATGCCGAAGTCGCCCTGCATAACTACACGGCCTCGCGTGGCGCAAGCGGTCTAGCCAACAACGGCGGCTGCTCGTGTACGCATCCTTACAATAGCTACGCAGAATACACTTACAGCAAATCCGACTCGTCGAGCAGTTTTTCCGGCCCTTTCACCCGCCGCGGAATCTGCGTGAAACTGAGCGAGGTGACCGACGGACTTTCCAAGACGATTTTCATGGGCGAAATCCTGCCGCTTTGTTCCTGGCATGGCGATAACGGCTGGGCCACCTCCAACAACGGTAACGGCTATTGTTCGACGATCATCCCCATCAACTACGATACGTGCCAAGGACTCTCCGCCCCCAACGCATGCAACCGCCTGTGCAATTGGAACACCGAAGCCGGATTCAAATCGTCGCATCCCGGCGGCGCCCAGTTCCTTTTCGGCGACGGTTCCGTGCATATGCTCAACGAAGACATCGACTACATGACCTACCAGTATCTGGGAGGGAAAGCTGATGGAAGCACATTCGAATTTGAATTATAGCCGGAAGCACCTCCGATGGTTGATTCTCAGGGCGGATGGGGCAAAGCGAAGCGGTGCCCCAGTGTCTCATGTCCTGGCACTTCTCATTCTGACAACTAGCGCCTGCGGCCCGAGCGGTCCGGCTATGGCACCGGCCAAAGGGCGGGTGACGCTCGATGGCCGGCCGGTAACCGACGCGGCCGTGGCGTTTACGCCCGTTGGCGGTGGGCCCATGGCAACCGGTAATACCGACGCCCAGGGACTTTTCGAGTTGCAAACCACCAATAAACCAGGAGCCGTGGTCGGCGAACATCGGGTTACCATTTTGAAAATGCAAGAATCAGGATACAACCCGGACGGCACCGTAGGTCCGGGCGGTATCAGAACCCAGTGGCTGGTGCCGCAAAAGTACAGCATGGCGGCCACTTCGGGGCTTACCGCCAACGTAGGGAAAAGTGATGCGGAACACGTGTTCGAGTTATCATCCAAGTAGCAATTGTTTGTAGTTCCGCCTTTAGGCGGCGCTGGATTTAAGAAGAGATGGATGGCACTGGCTGCTTGTCAGCCAGTGTGGACCAAGACGTTCCGGAAAAACGAACTGGCAATCAGCCCGTGCCACCCACCGTTGGATTCAAAAGACGACCGATATACGGGAATGAAGTAAAAGAATGCTGAACATCATGTTAAACCGATTGTTATCGCAACCGCTTGCGGCGATTTGCATGAGTATCGTGTTCGCTGCCTCATGGACATCAGTGGCATTGGCAAACAACACCTCGGTCGATTCCGATAATAACGGAGCCGTATACCAGGCACTCCTGCACAAAAACGCAACCTGGTACGGATCGACCTTTTGGAGCGGGCCGGATTGGACCCGGGTGGGCAAGGATTGGCATCACCCGGGCATAAAAACGCCCAGCGTGCGTCGCTTCGTGTCACCGTACGACGGGAAGGTGACAATCGGCGGGCGGGTCTACAAAGCCGACGCCTCAAAAAAAGGTGACGGCGTGCGACTAATCATCCGCCACGGCGATGACGAAGTGTGGCGCGCGGAAATCGCCGGTGACGACACCAAGGGAACCGAGCCGAAGATATCCCTCAACGTAAAACGCGGCGACAGCATCCGCTTCATCGTTGATAAGCTCGGTAACATCGGATACGACACCACGCACTGGGATCCGGTAGTTTCCTTCGACAACGGGAAGCGGTTCCGGGCTTCGGAGGCATTCGGCGACAAACGGCAAGGCCACGCCCACTGGTACTATGAAATGCAAACTATGGCACGGCGGCTGAGCTTCGAGGAAATGATTCAAGCCGATTGGCTCGAGCAAGACAAACTCACGGAAGCATTCCCCGGCAAGAACGGTTTCAATAAATCATTTACGGCGGCGGTGGAAACAGCCATTGAAAGCCATATCGCCAAAAGCCGGCTGCTGCTGGCCGACCTGCGCGGGAGTAGCAGCAAGCCTGAATTCCTGGCCGGCGAGGCGAAACGTCTGGGCGAAATCGAAAAACAGTTTGCCGATCAATCTGTCGGCAAAACCTCGCTCCGTGATATCTACTTCCGCTTGCGAACGCTCAAACGCGAGATCGTTCTGGCCAATCCCTTGATGGATTTCGGCCCCTTGCTGTTCTGCAAGCGCGTGCCGACCTCCTATAGCCACCTGGTGATGCAATACTACGGCTGGCGGGCACGCCCCGGCGGTGGGCTGTTTGTTTTGGAAAATCCCGGACACTCGTCGGCCGCTCGCGATATACTCGATGGCAAGCTGGCCGGAGGCTGCGTACTCGAGCCTCGGCTTTCGTTCGACGGCAAACGCATCGTTTTTTCTTATGTGGAGCACGCCGGAGTTGATAGCTCGGGCAAGCCATTTGACCCATACGTCATTGTCAATAACACGGACGACGGTTTTTATCACATCTGGGAGGTCAACGTCGACGGTAGCGGCTTGCGACAGCTTACCAGCGGGCCTTACGACGACTTGATGCCCACCTATTTGCCCGACGGT
>JAFGTN010000066.1 GCA_016934075.1 Pirellulales bacterium | reverse complement strand
CCACAAAGGGTTCGGCCACGTCCGGGTCCCAGGCGTTGTTCATGTAATCGCAGGCCGCCGGATCGTCGGGCATGTTGAACGAAGCCAGCGTTAGCGATCCACCGCGGAAATCGATGGCCCCGAGCACGTTGCGGGCACGGAGTTGCGAGGTACCGATCTTGGCTCGGAATTTACTGTCGGCGAGAAACAACACGGCTTCGGGCATAATCACTAAACGCTCGGTCGGCACCGGACCGAAATAGTCGCTTGTCACGATCGGCCCCAGTTGCGACTCGTCGCCCGGTTTGTAGGGCACGATAATCACCGTCTCGGCCGACGAGTTGAGCATGCTGAGGATCCACATCGAAACCAGCCCCTTCTCGCGCTGCATGGTCGGACCGAGGTTGGTTATGGTGTTGACGGTTTCGTATGCCACAAGCTCAACCGCTTCGCTGTCCATCAGTTCGACAGCTTCGGCACCGAAGCATTTTTCCAAGTCACCGTGATCCAAGAGACGAACCTCACGGGTTGCCGCCAGGTTGAATTGCGTACCGGCCGTATTCCGCAACTCCATCGGGCGCGACATTTTGCATGACGTCGAATTGCCGGACGGCTGCTCGCTTACTTCATAAACGCCCTCGTTGATAGCCGGCGCTGTGTACCAGTTGTCGAGTGTTTGTTCGACACCCGGCTTGAACCAGAGGCTGAACGGCCCGCCCTCGGGCGAGAGCCACATGCGATCCTCGGCCCCATAGTTATTGAAACGCGGGTCAAGGTTGCCGGCTTCGATAAAAGCACGATTGATGAAACCGAAACTTTCTCCCTCCGGACCGCCACAGGTCGAGGTCATCACCCGACCTTGCCACTGTGGGCAAATTGCCACCAGCGCGCCACGGTCGCCGGAAAGTTCGATAACTTGAGTATATTTGGCGAGGAACTCGCGATCTTCTTGATAAGACATGAATATTCCTTTCCACTTCTGTAGTTCGAAGCGGGATTGCCCACTACATTTTATTGAATTATATGATGAGCCCGCGACCCCGGCCTACGATCCTCAATCCCTTAACGCGATGAACCTCGCTTTCGTCTCGATTTCCCAGACGACTTCCCGTCCAGCGACTCTACTTTCGACATTACCAGTTTCGCGTTGGCATTGTCGATCTTGAAAGTAAAGTGCTTGAAGAAGCTCAGTCCCAACAGCGGCGCGGCCTGTGTGAATTCCTGGGGCATGACGGCGCACTCCACGTTTTCCACGGTGAACTTGCCGACGCGAACCTTTGTGGCCATTTTACGTGTGGCCGTGACAATCCGCCCATCGGCCAGGGAAACTTGCATCTGCTCGTCACTGGGCGTTGGCGTCATGCCGATGGCGGCCGCCATATTCCAAGGCATCGAGATGATCGAGGCGCCCGTGTCGATCGCCATGGGTTGTACCTTGCCTTCGTTGAAAGCCACGGGCACGATCCACAGGTTACCGCCGCCCTTGCGCAAATCAATCGATTCGGAAAGCACGGTGTCTTCGATCTTTTTCAGCTTCCGCCCAAGGCTGGCGTAAGACAAACCGGGCCCTAGTTTACACGGCTTGCTGAGGGATTGGTTATAAGTTTCGATCGCTTTGGAAACGTCGCTGTCGACTTTAAGATCCTTGTATTTCTCGGCTACCTGGTCGTAGAGCTTACGTGTCTTAAGCAGTTTTTCCACATATTCGGCCTGCAGCGTCTCGTGGGTGGCTCGGGCCTGCTTGGCCTGCTGCTTGTCGCTGTCGTCTTGGTGCATCAAGTTAATACGATCACCTAACTCGTTCAAAGCGGTGACCAGCTGGTTATGCACTTTCACGGATGTCGTGCGGGCAAGTCGCGCGCGTAGATCTCGACGCTGCTGGAGGTAGTCGATCGTCAGTTTCCGCTTCTTTTCCACCACTTCGTCGGCGTCATCCAGGTTACGCTGTGAATCGCGTAGTTTTTTTCTCAACAGTTCGATCTCGCGAAGTGCGCGTTTGACATCTACTTCTTCGGTGAGCGAGAAATACGAGCCAAGTTTGCGCAGGCCCTTGCCTTCGAGCACTTCCTTGGCGTTATCCGCGGCCGTGTCGTCCTTGGCGGCAGTCGCTGCGGGTATCGAAACGAAAAGGCAGATGCATACTGTCGCTATAATTATCGACAAGACATATTCCCGTGTCGAAAATCTCACTCTTTTCATTGGTCCATCCCCCATGGTGAAAGTGCATTTGCTCGAAACATGCAAAAAATTGCACATTAGCGAATCTGCCAACAGACGCGATCTATCCCTCATCATAGCAGGGTACCTCGGCTTCTTAAACGAGGGCCAAATTTTGTTCGTTGTGCTTCACACGGGCTCGAGCCGTCACAGGCTACAGGCCTTACGGAAAATGCGGGATTTAAGATGGCATTTCCCCCAGGAATATGCATGATTTTTTTTATTTTTGAACGTCGGCACGGCTAAAGAATCCAAAGTGTCCAGAAACGCCAGAGACTCGATAAAACGAGGCTTTCGCACACAATGGGGGGGCAAAGCAGTAATAAAGTATGGGGCTAACATAATCTTCACAAACCCTACAGCCGTAAGGCCTTGAGATTAGTTTCCAGTGAGTCATTGACCAAGCTGAAGATCTGGCTACACTTTGACGATCGCACCTGCATGTTGTGGTTGTTTTTTTTCGAGATACAATATATAGGTGTTAGTCACTACTTGTGGCCCCCATATTTCGAGGGGGTGTCGCAAGGCGAGGTTGGAAAAAGCAGGGCTCCCTGTTGACACCAACCCCATAAGATCCGACGATACAAAGCATGTACTAATGTATATTAAGCGGTATGGATACCCATACGGACGCTGGGAAGGAGCCGGTAATGGATCGCAGTCTGGAAAGAGATAATGATAGCGTAGTAGCAGCGGGCGAGGGTCAGGGGGAGGAATCTACCCGGCGGCTAGCCATCGAAGGTCTGAGGATTGGTACGGTGTTTTGCCCGGAAGACGTATCGGATCCCTTTGAAACAGTCCAGTGGGATCTCCGCACGGCGTCTATCAAGGGCGAAGGCGGCGAGGTGCTCTTCGAGCAGAACGACTGCGAAATTCCCGAATCTTGGAGCCAATTGGCCACCAACGTCGTCACCAGCAAATATCTTTATGGTGAAATCAACACTTCCGAACGCGAGACGGGCGTTCGTCAACTGATCCATCGCGTCAGCCGCACGATCACCGACTGGGGAATCTCCGACGGATATTTCGCCACGCCCGAAGACGGCGAAACCTTCTATCGCGAGCTGACCTGGCTCTGCCTGCACCAACATGCCTCGTTCAATTCGCCCGTGTGGTTCAACGTCGGTTTGTATCATCAATACGGCGTCAAGGGCGCGGCCTGCAATTGGCACTGGGACAAGGAAACAGAACAGGTCGTGCAGCCGGAGAATCCATACGAGTATCCCCAAGCCTCGGCCTGTTTCATCCAAAGCGTGCAGGACAGCATGGAAGACATCATGGAGCTGGCCCGTAGCGAGGCCATGCTCTTCAAGTTCGGCTCGGGCACGGGCACGGACCT
>JAFGTN010000065.1 GCA_016934075.1 Pirellulales bacterium | reverse complement strand
GCCTTGACATCCAAATGCAGCTTGACGTTGGGCGAAGCGATACGTTCGGCCAGGGCCACGCCCTCGGCGGCCGTTTGCAGGAAATCACCTTCGCTGGGCCCCAAGGGCTCAAGCGCCAGCGTAACGCCCGTCTTCTCCAACACCGGCACGAACGATTCGATGACCTCGGCCGCATAACCGGTGGCTTCTTCCAGAGACACGCCGGGCAACAGGTTCCGCTGTTGCGGCGAGCCGAGTACCATCACCTTGCCGCCCACGTCGGCACAACATTGGGCCAGGGCGGCGAAATATTCGGCCGTCTTCTTGCGTATTTCCGCGTCTGGACTGGTCAGATAAAAGCCCTCGGTCTTGGCCAGGAGCCAATGCAGGCCGACAACCGTAAGCCCGGCTTTGTCAGCTTCGCGCCGCACCTCTTCGCGCTGGGCGGCCGTGATATCAGTCACGTATTCGGTGATAGTAAAGGGCGCGATCTCTATGCCCGTATAACCGCACTCGGCCGCGAACTCAAAGCCACGCGCCAGCGGCCATTCTTGAAAAGTTTCGTTGCAAATCGCGAACTTCATTGAAAATCCTTATTTACTATGTATGAATATTTTTGTATTTTACAGAAGGGAACGAAGGAAACAAAGACTTTTTTGAACAAAATCAGTTCGTGCTTTCGTTCTTTCGAAATTTCGTGTTAATATCTTTTCTCGCTTGACTTATTCCATAATTCACTTTGCGTCTTGGCGGCTTTGCGTGATGCTTAAGCAAATCATTCGAACCCCGGTAACATCCGCTGCTCGATATCGACTTTTTTCTCGACAGCCTTCTTAGCACTTTTCTTTGCAGCCTTCTTAGCACTTTTCTTTGCAGCCTTCTTCTTGGGTTTTTTCTTTTTATCGACTTTTTTCTCTACTATTTTCTTCTTCTCGGCAACCTTTTTATTGGGGGTACTCTCAGTGGTTTTCTTCGCATCTACTTTCTTGGCGGGCGACTCCTTTTTGGCCTTTTTTTCCGCAACCTTTTTCGTGGCGACTTTTTTCTTAACCGCCTTCTTCGGCGTCTCTTTTTGGGAAGCCGCCTTTTTCTTCACGGGCTTTTCTTCTTCGACGACTTCCGCTTCTGGCTTTTTCTTCGCGGCTTTTTCCGCTGTGGTTTTTTTCGCCGCGGCCCGTGGTTTCGTGGGCGATTTCCGAGAATTCTTATCTTTCCCCCTGTCTTCCAGGCGGCGACCGTTGGCCGTATCGGGCGCACTGATTAAAGGCTCCGGCGCGCCATCGAGCGCGGCGCCTGGCTTGGCTTTCTTCAAACGCTCCTTAACCTGCTTGGTGTAATCGTCGGAAATCTCGTATCCCAGGTACCGGCGGCGAAGTTTCTTGGCTACGGCAAGAGTCGTGCCGCTGCCGGCGAACGGATCGAGCACCAGTTCGCCCTCGTTGCTGCAAGCGCGGATGATTCGTCCCAACAGTTGTTCGGGCATCTGGCAGCCGTGCCAGCCGGCCCGCTCCTTGAACGTTCCGCACACGCGAGGAAAATACCAGGTGTCTTCGTCGGCATTAAATCCTTCGGCCAGATCCTGAGGCCGCAAAACCCATGTGTCGTCTGGCAGACGTCCTTTGGGATTAGCACGTTTGTCGCCGTAGACAAGTTGTCGAGCCGAGGGTATGCGGATAGTGTCGATATTGAAGGTGAAGGCCTTCGGATCCTTGACCATGTGGAACAGGTGCGTGTGAGAGCGGCTAAACTTGAACTTGCAATTGACCCCGAACGTGTAATACCATACTACCCAGCTACGGCAATGCAGCCCGTGTTCTTGCTGCATCATGACCTTCATCTCGGCCGCATAATCATCGCCGATGGCCAGCCAGAAAGTGCCATCTGGCTTGAGCACCCTAGCCACCTCGGCCGTCCAGTCTCTGCTCCAGGCCAGATACTCATCACGGTCTCGGCTATCGTGATACTCATCGTACTCATAGCCGATATTGAAAGGCGGATCGGCAAATACCAGATCGACACTGCCCTCGTCGAGTTTCTCCATTCCAGCGATGCAGTCTTTTTTGTAGATAGTATTTGTCCTGGTCGCCACGGTCGGTCCTCTCCGTCTATTCCTTGATGGATAAGCAAGCGGCAAAATGCGTGAAGTTGCTATCCTACCAAGATCACTAGCCAAGACAAGCAAGGTGACGGAAACGGTGGGGATGGTCTGCCCCTTCGGGAGAGCTGTAATTTATTCTGACTAGTTCATCCCAAAACCTTCTTGTGTGCCGCCCCAGGCACCTCACGAACATATCGCGGCACCGCGTAGCCGGGAAGTAGTTCGCGGAGCTTCTGGATTAGTTTCAGACCTCGCTGTTGAGGAACCTCGAAATGTGCCGCTCCGGTGACACGATCCAGTTGGTGCAGGTAGTACGGCGTAACGCGGCAGTCTATCAGACGTTCATAGAGCCCGGCGAGAACTTCGATGTTGTCGTTCACTCCGGCCAGCAGCACCGATTGGCAAAGTAACGGTACTCCAGCATCGATCAAAAGAGCCAAAGCCACTTCAACTTCGGTGTTTAACTCCGACGGGTGGTTCGACTGCACAACCATGCTCGCCGTAAGGCGTGTTTTTTTAAGCAGTTCCAGCAAACCATCGGTTACCCGCTGGGGAATTACAATCGGCATTCGGCTATGCAGACGAAGCCTGCGCAAATGCTCGATATCGGCCAAACGATGAATAAGTTGCTCAAGCGACTCGTCTTCGATGGTCAAGGGATCGCCGCCGCTGAGGATGACTTCGTGTATGGACGACTCGTGCTCAATGTATCCGATCGCTGCCATTAGTCGCTCGACGATTGGCCGGTTGCCACCCACATCATGGCGGGGGTAATGTCGCCTGAAGCAATATCGGCAGTGGACGCCGCAGGCTGCTGTTGTTAGTATGAGGGATCGGCCTTTGTATTTTTGAAGCAGGCAGGGCGTGACGGCGGCCGATTCGCACAGCGGATCGACACTGAAACCCTCGCAGTCGAGATTTTCGGCCGGCTGTGGCATTACCTGTAGAAGCAGCGGGTCGTGGGGGTCGCCGGGCCGAACGCGAGCCAAAAACGTCCGCGGCACCAGTGTGCCGAACGGGTTGGCGGGTGCCGATTGACCGTTGGCACCGACCGCGATGCCAGCCAGCCGGCGCAATTCGTCCTGGTCACGAACGGCGTCGGCTAAAACCGATTGCCAATCGGCCGAATATTGGTCTGATGCGTCGGTGGGCAACACGGGCCGGTTCACCAAAATGTTTTGATCTAGCATAGTACGCGTAATCGTACCACAACCATATTCTTCCATAAAGCAATAAAACAACAGAAACGGGAAAACGATCGTGGCAAGTATCAATACGAGTGATTTTCGAAAGGGTTTGAAGGTCCAAATAGACGGCGACCCCTACTTGATGATCGAGTGCAATTTTGTCAAGCCGGGCAAGGGACAGGCGCTTTATAAATGCCGACTGCGGAACCTGGTTCGCAACACAGTGCTGGATCGCACCTACAAGAGCGGCGATTCCATCGAAGCCGCCGAAATTGAGGAAATCGACGCGCAATATCTATACCGCCAGGCCGATCAATTTGTTTTCATGAACAACGAGAACTACGAGCAGTACGAACTCTCGCTCGAACAGATCGACGACGCCTGGAAGTATCTCAAGGAAGGCATGGAATGTAGTATGGTGCTTTTCAACGGCAATCCCATTACCATGACTCCACCCAACCACGTGATACTGCAGGTCGAATACTGCGAACCGGGCGTCAAGGGCAATACGGCCAGCAATCTGACCAAGCCGGTAAAAATGGAAACCGGAGCCGAGATCATCTGCCCGGCTTTTGTGGAAATCGGCGAAATGATAAAGGTCGATACACGTACAGGCGAGTACATCGAGCGAGTAAAGGGATAATCTCACCAGCGATTCGAGTTCCTGTCCGTTGAACCCCCTTGCCGTTAATTTGTCCATACCATTCAACGGCATCCTCCTTCGAATCGACCGTGATCGAAAGTCTAAAATTCGTATTCGGAGGCCTGCATCACTAGAAGATCCGCGAGGGGAGAGGCGGCAATGGATCCGTATCAAATAGAAGAAGAAATCGCCAGGGCTTACGCGGCTTTTTTAGAGGGCAACAGCACGCGGGCTCTGGCAATCTGCGATCAACTGGCAGTCACCGTCTCCGACGATCCGCGAATCGCCACACTGCGGGCCGAGGCTCTCATGCAAAACCGAGCGTGGGATGAAGCTTTAGCCGAAGCCGCCCGCGCCGCTAAGATAGCTC
>JAFGTN010000638.1 GCA_016934075.1 Pirellulales bacterium | reverse complement strand
TCGGCGGCCGATGCCACGTCGGAAATCCCACCGCCTACCGTGAACGGCACTGTCGCGGCAGCGGCTACATTCTTCACCACGTCGAGCATCGTACCGCGGCCCTCGACAGTGGCCGTAATGTCCAACAAGGCCAATTCGTCCGCCCCCGCATCGCAGTAAGCACGAGCGCACTCAACGGGATCGCCCGCGTCTTTAATGTCGACGAAGTGAACGCCCTTGACAACGCGGCCGTTTTGCATGTCCAAACAGGGCATGATGCTGATTTGCTGAGTCATTGCATTGTTCCTTTTGCATGGAAGGGTTTGTGTAAACTTCCTGCCAGCCTGTATATCGGAACAACTGCCTCGCGTCAAGCGTCTATCTCATACCCCTTGCGTTGCGGTCGCAACAGTCGGGCGTTGGCTTCTTCGTCGCCGACGAAGAGTTCTTTTTGCGGATCCCACTTCAGTTTGCGACCCAGCCACATGGAAATGTTCGAGAGATGACACACGCTGACCGAGCGGTGCTGGCTGACGACGTCTGAAATCGGTTTCTCGCGTGTTTGTATGCAATCGAAGAAATTGCCCATGTGGTTGAGAATAGCGTCGTGCTTGCCGACCCGCGGCGGGCGGGTGAGATTGTCGTGTTTGTAGATCGTATATTTCTCCCGCGGAAGCGGATCATCTTTGAGGTCCTCGACCGGTTTGCCGGAAACCGTGCCGCGGTTGACGAAGATGCGGCCCTTGTCGCCGACGAACATAACTCCGTTGCGGCCATTGTCGGCGACTTCCAAGGTCACTCCGTTCTCGTAAAGCAGCTTAACGCCGAAGTCGATAGCCACGTTGTAGCCGTTTTTTACATTGGGAAACTTGGCCGTGGATTCGACCTCGACGGGTCCCGAGTGATCCAATCCGATGCCCCATTGGGCGATGTCCATGTGGTGCGCACCCCAGTCGGTCATCTGCCCACCTGAATATTCGTACCACCAGCGGAAAGTGTAGTGGCAACGTTCCTTGATATAGGGCACGTCGGGCGTTTGTCCTTGCCACATATCCCAGTTGAGGTGGGCCGGTGGTTTTTCGATTTTGAATGGACCGCCTTGTTTGTTTTTGCCCAACACGACCTCGACGCTTTGCAGCTTGCCGATGCGGCCCTGGCGGACCATTTCGCAGGCCAGACGAAAGCGATTGTCGCTGCGCTGCCACGACCCCACCTGCACCACGCGGCCCGTCTCTTCAACCACTTTGCACATCCGCTTGCCTTCGTCGATAGTCAAAGTCAAGGGCTTTTCGCAATATACGTCCTTGCCGGCGCGGCAGGCGTCGATCACGATTTTCGTGTGCCAGTGGTCGGGCGTGCCGATGGTGATGGCATCGATGTCGTTACGATCGAGCATCTTGCGATAGTCTTCGTAAAGATCGGCCTTGCCGGGGAACTCGGCCTGGGCCTTTTCGGCGATCTGGCGATCGACGTCGGCAATGGCTACCACATCGGCGTAGGGCAAAGCCAACTTGGCGATGACCGATCCCTGATACTTCATGCCGATCGCGCCCACCCGCAGGCGATCGTTCTTGGATTTAGCCGTGGCGGCGTCGGCTCGTTGGGCCGTGAACACATAAGGCACCATGCCTACCGCTGCGCCGCTTATAGCGGCATTGCGAAGAAACTCGCGACGTGTTGTTTTGTTATGACTCATGGTTCTTCCAATGGTAAAATCAATATACTCTGCCCTCCGCCATCTGCCCTCTGTCCTCTATCTCCTACCCTCCCGCCGCCAACCCATCCAGGTACTGCTTTGCCCGATTAATCTCCGCGGTCACCTGCGCGGTCGTATCGAGGATGGGAATTCCCCGCGGAACGGGGTGCATGAAAATTTCGGTCCAGCGGATGTAGCCGATCTTTTTCAAGGCGGCCACGAGCGGTCCGAAATCGAGTGATCCGCGGCCGGGCATCTGCTCGAGTTCCTCGGCCTTAGGCCGTTTTTGGTGACAGCCTTTGCCGTGTTCCCAGGCATAAAAATGCACCAGTTTGGGACCCATGTGCTCAATCAGCCCGGCCAGGAGTTTCGGGTCTTGCGGCAGGTGATACGGGGCCATGGCGATACCCAGACTGGGCGAGTTGGACAGATCGGCCAGGTAGCGCAGCGAGTCGGGCGTATGGATCAAGGCATTAGCGTGGTTTTCGATGCCGATCGTAAGGCCCAACTCCTCGGCCGCGGCTGTATGCGGCTTCATCTTTTCGACGAACTGTTTCACGGCCCGCTTGCACTCGCCGCCGACCAGGTTTTTAGGGCCTACCGAACCGGAGATCAGCAGCTTGCCGCCGAATTTTTTAACGAACCGCATTTCCTTCTGCAATCCGAGCGGCCCCAGCGTGTAACAGGTGGACATACCCAGGCACACATTGTTCTTTTTCAAAAGCTCGGCAAAACGGTCGTGGCCCATGGCCTCGATCTGCTCGCGATGGTTCGCATGTATTCGCGGCCAGATGTCGATACACTTGCAGCCCGTCTTGGCAACCTCCGGCAGGATTTCCGCCAGCTTGGTGGTGCCGTACATGCATGATCCCAAAATGTAATTCAAAGAGAACGGGCGTTTGTCGTCTTTGCCGAGAGCTTGCGCGCTCCAGCCGAACAGCGCGCCGGCCGCCGCCATGCGGCATATTTCACGACGGGTGCATGTATTGTTTTGTTCCGCGGGATTGTGCACGTCTGTTTTCTCCCTGTATGGTTACGTTTACGATTTCGATCTGGCCTCTTCCAGCATCTTGATCCACGGTCCCATGTAGTGGCCGTGGTCGTGATAGGTTCGACCGCTGACCAGGTTGCCGTCGATCACGCAGGGTTCGTCGACAAAAGTTCCACCGCAGACTTCCAGGTCGAATTTACACTTGGGCACGGTGGCCATGCGTCGGCCTTCGACGCATCCGGCCGCGGCCGGAATTTCGACACCGTGACAGACCGAGGCGATCGGCTTGCCGGCGTCGAAGAAGTGTCGCGTGATGTGCATCAGGTCCTCGTCGTAGCGGATGTATTCCGGCGCGCGGCCGCCGCTGAAAAAAATGCCCAGATAGACCTCCGGATCGATTTCGCTAAAGGCCACGTCGGCCACGATGGTATAGCCTTCCCATTCGCGCGTAATCGTCCATCCGGGCTTGACCTCGTGCATAACCATATTATATCGCCGCTTTTCAGGCGCGGCCACAACCGGCTCGAATCCACCTTCAATCAGACGGTAATAGGGATAAAGGGTGTCGACGGTTTCCGACGCGTCGCCGACAATAATCAGCACCTTGCCGCCACCGTTTTCATTTGGACTCATTTTGTGCTCCGAATATATTGAGTTGTGAGTAATCAATAATCAGTTTTCAGTTATCAGTTTTCAGTTATCAGATGTCAGACTTAGCCTCACAGCCGGGTCATGATCCGGCCTACATTTTCAGATTCGGACATTGATCATTGGTCCTTGCTCATTCGTCATTCCTTCCTCATTCTG
>JAFGTN010000637.1 GCA_016934075.1 Pirellulales bacterium | reverse complement strand
TTACAATCGTGTAGGGTGCGTCCGCGACGCACCAAAGAACCACTCGACTTTTCCGGTGCGTCGCGGACGCACCCTACTTTGTAGCCGCCGAACCAAGAGGGTAGAATACATGAAACGCTTTTCGCGACCTGCAACAGCAATCATCGCGCTGACCGCGGTTGCCCTTACGGTGGTGCTTGTCGACCGCAACGGCTGCGGCTCGCCTCCTCCCGACGGCGGTCCTCTGCCGCGCAAATTCGAAAAACTCGTACCCCTGCATAAAACACTCGGTCGGCCGCGCCCCGGCGACTGGCTTGCCGAGCACGAAGAATCCGGACAAGGTTTTCGCCAATATGTCCGCTCGCACCCCATCCGCCCCGATAAAATCCGCAAGACCATCTACATCCAACCTTTGGGCGAATTCGACAAAACCCAGCGTCGCATAGTGCAAACCTCGGCCGAGTTTTTGGAGAATTACTTCGGCCTGCCGGTCAAAATCAGTGACGATTTGTCATTGGACGTGATTCCCGACGAAGCACGTCGCACGCATCCTAGTTGGGGCATGAAACAGATCAACTCGGGCTATGTATTGAACGCGGTTTTGAAACCTCGCCTGCCCAAGGATGCCGTGGCCTCGATCGCCTTTACCACCTCGGATCTCTGGCCCGGGGAGGGGTGGAACTTTGTTTTCGGCCAGGCCTCTTTGGCCTATCGGGTGGGCGTGTGGTCGCTCTATCGTTTTGGCGATCCCGATGAAAGCGAAGCAGCCTATCGGCTCTGTCTGCGCCGTGCCTTGCAAACGGCCACACACGAAATGGGTCACATGTTCTCCATGCATCATTGTATCTTCTACGAATGCAACATGTGCGGCAGCAACCACCTTAAAGAATCCGACCGCCGCCCCATGGCCCTGTGTCCCCAGTGTCTGGCCAAACTCTGTTACGCCACCGGAGTCGAACCGATAGCTCGCTACGAAAAACTCATCAATTTTTGCAAAAAGCACGGTCTGCAAGAAGAGCAGGCGTTTTACGAAAAGTCGCTCTCAGCGATGCAAAATGAAAAGTGAAAACGCTCCCGGCCGTTGCAAAAAATGTCAACAGGTTTTTCAAGTTCCCGTTCTACCGCCGGAATTTTCGACTACCTCTGCTGCTCCCTTCGCTTGCGTTTCGCGCTTAGTATGGTTCGAGAAAAACCGAGCTATGCGTTTCCGGTGTCGGGTACCATGCACTCGAGTTCGTTGCCAAACGTAACTTTTGCTTGCAGCGCATCGGCCAGGCGAGTCAGGTATTCGCCGCGCGGAATTTCCACGGCACCCAAACGCTCGGTGTGTGGGGTAAGTTGCTGGATGTCGAAGAGCATATAGCCCCGCGCGCGTAGATGCCCGATCAGGCCGACCAGTGCCACTTTCGATGCGTCGCGCTGGAGGTAGAACATCGATTCGGCCGCGAACAAACCGGCGATGGCTATACCGTAAACCCCGCCCGCCAACTGCCCTTCATGCCAGGCCTCGATACTGTGGGCGTGACCAAGGTGGTGCATCCGCGTGTATGCCTCGATCATCGACGGCGTAATCCAGGTTCCGCCATCGCGCGACGGGCCGTAAGCACAGCCGTGGATTACGCCCGAAAAATCCTGGTCGCAGGTGAGCGTAAACCGCCCGCTACGACACGTCCGCTGCAATCGCCGCGAGACATGGAAGCCGTCGAGTTCGAAAATCGCCCGCGGATCAAGCGACCACCACAGCATGGGATCATCTTCCTCGCCCACCGGCCATGGGAAGATGCCGTGACTATAAGCGTCCAGCAGCCACTCCGCCTCAAGACTCCCGCCCACGCCCACCAGACCGTCGTCGGTAGCGGCTTCGGCCGGCGGGAAATATTTGGCGGGGGGTAGTTGTTTCATTGAAGCGCTGTCGAATAATTTCACATAATGATTAAGCCACCAAATCGACTAAAGGTGATTATAGCAAACGAATTCTCATCAACTGGATTATTTCTATCTTCAGCGGGTAGTTCAGGAAAAACCACGCCACACTCAGCGCTAAGCGCAAGCACAGGGGGCAACGGGATATTCGCTCACACCTCATACCTCAGAATATCCTAAGTCTCAAGTCTTATGTCTCATGTCTTATGTCCTATCTCCAACCATCCCACCACTCAAAATCCACATCCCATCCACCCCATCCACCCCAGCCTTTCTCCTCCACCCCTATTCCCCCCAAACCGATATTGTCCCCGGTTGGCCCTTAGGATAGCATGGTCACGCTCATTTAATGGAATATCAGCTCTTGCACGGAAAGGATTCCGGACAGATGCAAGCGACTCTTGCGGAACTGGCGGCGCTGGTCGATGGTCAGTTGATCGGTGATGGAGACCTCGTAATCCACGGCGCTTCGCCCATGAACCATGCCGTGCCCGGCCAAATCACCTTAACCGATGATTGCCCCGACCGGCACTACGATCTGTCGGCCTCTCGAGCGTCGGCCATTCTGGCTAGTCGCTCTTGCGAGTCCACGGGCGGCCTGCCCACCATCCAGGTCGAAGACGTGCACGCCGCCTTTGCCAAAATCATCCGCCATTTCAATCCACCGCGGATCAAACCCCGTAGCGGCGTGAGCCCCTTGGCGGTCATCAGCCCCTCGGCCAAACTCGACGAGAATGTCGATGTTCATCCCTACGCAACCGTGGGCGACGATGTTTTCATCGGCTCCGGCTCGACCATCCATTCGGGCGTGCACATCATGGCCGGCTCGAAGATCGGCAGTAACGTCACCGTCTATCCTAACGCGGTGATCTACGAAGATACCATCATAGGCGCCAATTGCATTATCCACGGCGGCGCCGTGTTGGGAGCCAATGGCTTCGGTTACACCCAAGTCGAAGGCCGGCACGTGCTTTCGGCCCAGTTGGGTAATGTGATTCTGGGCGCCAACGTCGAAGTCGGCGCGGGGGCCACTATCGACCGGGGAACATACGGGCCCACCACCATCGGCGAAGGTACCAAAATCGACAACCTGGTAATGGTCGCTCACAACTGCCAGATCGGCCGACATAACATGCTCTGCTCGCAGGTGGGCATCGCCGGCAGTACCACCACTGGCGACTATGTGGTCATGGCCGGGCAGGTTGGCGTTCGCGACCACGTACATATCGGCCAGCGTGCCGTCTTGGGTGCCATGGCCGGCATTATCAACGACGTGGCCGAAGGTAGCCAAATGATCGGCGTGCCGGCCACTCCACATCGAGACCAGAAACTCAAACAAGCGGCCTTCTCAAAGTTGCCCGAAATGCGGCGACAACTCAAAATTCTTCAGAGAACCGTCGATAAGCTGGTCGAACAACAAGCCAACAAAGACAACGACCCTCGCAAAGCGGCTTGATAGCTTAGACATAGGACATAAGACTTAGGACACAAGACATAGGACTTGAGGCCTCAGACTTGATACCTCATTCCTTCCACAAAAGTGAACGATACAGCAGGAAAACCGACTACTAGCGAGAAGCCCCGTCGCGTGGGTCTACTGGCCGGTTGGGGACGTTATCCGTTTATTGTTGCCCAGACGCTTCGCGAACAGGGCGTCGAGGTCTATTGTCTGGGAGTGCACGGTCATGCCGAGTCGGGCCTGGCCGAGTATTGCACCGACTTTCAGTGGATCGGTTTGTGCAAGATGGGCCGCGCCATCCGCTACTTCAAGCGGAACGACGTGAAAGACATCTGTATGTTGGGCAAGATCCATAAAGTGGCCCTCTTCCAACCCTGGCGCTGGGCGCGGTACCTGCCCGACTTCAAAACCGTTAGAACATTCATTCCCCATTTCCTCACCCGCAAAAAGGACTGTCGCGACGACACTCTGCTGATGGCGATTGTAGAACTTTTCGCGGCCAACGGTATCCGTTTCGGACCGCCCACCGACTACGTGCCCGAACTGCTGGCCGGCGAGGGCCGCCTCACCCGCCGCCGACCGACCACCGCCCAATGGCGCGACATTGAATTCGGTTGGGAGATTGCCCGGCAGATGGGCGGGCTGGACATCGGCCAAAGCATAGTCGTCAAGGATCAGGCCGTGATGGCCGTCGAGGCCGTCGAAGGCACGGACCTTTGCATCCGCCGCGGCGGAGAACTCTGCCGCACGGGCGGCTTCACGGTGATCAAGGTAGCCAAACCAGAGCAGGACATGCGTTTCGACGTTCCCACCGTGGGTCTGAAAACCCTGGAATCGATGCTGGCCGCCGGCGGCCGAGTCCTGGCCATCGAAGCCGGCCGCACAATCATCCTGGAAGAACCTGCCGTGATAGATTTCGCCAACAAACACAAACTGGCGATAGTCTCTCTAAAACACCCCGAAGCCCGAAAAAACGCGGCCTGACAACCGCAACATCCTGCTAAATCCCGTCATCCTGTCGAAAAAGATCCGGTCCATGGCTGACGGGATTTACGGGATGCACAGGATGATTTT
>JAFGTN010000636.1 GCA_016934075.1 Pirellulales bacterium | reverse complement strand
CGGCCGCTTCCCGCATGGCCTCGGCCGCGATTACCTTGTGTTCGGCGTCAAACTTGGCCGCGTCGCGGGCCGCCTCCGAAGCCTTGATCTGCTTGACGAGCGCCTCTTGGGCTTCCTGTTCGGCAGCCGTGACGGCAACCTTCTTGGCACGTTCGGCAGTGGCTATCTCGTGCGTGTCCTTGATCCGTTCTTCTTCCTCGACCACGGCGCGTTGCACCATCACCCGCTCGCGGATAACGTCCTGGATGTCGCGTTTCTCGATCTCGATGGCCTTTTCCTTCTCGATATCAGCCAGAGAAACCACTCGTTCGCGCTCCGTAACCTCGAGTTGTCGGTCCTTTTCGACTCGTTCGGCCTCGACCTGGTCGGTGCGCTGCTTATTGCGTTGGGCCACGATCACCTGCCGCAGCTTGTTCTCTTCGGCGATGGCCACCTCTTCCTCAGTACTGATTCGCGCTCTCTCCGACTTGAGCAGTTCTTCGGCCGCGATTTTTTTGGACTCGGCTTCCTCGCGAGCGGTCACTACGGCGACTTCACGCTTCTGCTTCTCTTCGGCCTCGGCCTGCTGGCGTTCGAGCTCGAGAATCGCTTCGCGGGCTTCCACGTCTTGCTTCTTGATCGTCTTTTCCTTTTCGCGTGTGATATCATTGGCCAGAATCTGCTGTTGGGCCGTCAGGTCGGTAATCTTCTTGATACCTTCCGAGTCCAGAATATTACGCGGGTCGAGCTGGTCGACAGGCGTCTGTTCCAGATAGTCGATGGCCGCGTCGTCCAGGACGTAGCCGTTAAGGTCGCGGCCGATGATCTTGAGGATCTCGTCCTTGAAGCTCTCTCGTGAGGTGTAGAGGTCGACGAAATCGAAGTGCTTACCAACCGTTTTCAGTGCTTCGGAGAACTTGGCATCGAAAAGCTCAATCAGCTTTTGCGTTTCTGAGGCTCGTTTGGCACCGATCGATTGAGCAACCTTCAACACGTCGCCCTCGGTATTGTTCACGCGGACGAAGAAGGCTACCTTGATGTCAGCCCGCACGTTGTCCTTACACACCAGGCCTTCGCTGCCGTGCCGGAAGATTTCAATACGGCGGAGCGAGATGTCCATGATTTCGGCCTGGCGGATCAAAGGCCAGACGATGGCCTTGGAGAAATGCACCGTGGGTTTTTGACCACCGGTGATGATCAGGGCCGTACCCTGTTCGACCTTCCGCCAACAGCGGACAACCATGACAAAGAATCCGAAGATTATGAGCAGCGCGATTGTGCCCACAATGGAGCCGATTTGCGTCAGATATTCCATAAATCCCAGTAATATGAATGTGTCCATCATTATTCCTCCAAGGTAGATTTCTCGTTAATGTCGAATTTTCCAATCAAATATGTATTTGTTTCTTTGTCGTGGTCGAAGACCACGCCCTCGTCGCCTTTATGCAGCGTCACGCCCTCGCGGGTTTTAACATTCAAAAGCAGCGGCGCGCCTTCGATTTTCATTTCCGCCTGGCCAAACTTCTCCGTGGCCTCGAGCGATACAATCGTGCATGTCTTGCCGATCACTTCGACTTTGTCACCTTCCTGTTTGAGCAGATTTTTCAAGTACGGCGCGAAGGGCAAGATCACGGCCTTGGTGGCAATCAAACCGACAACCAGGATCGCGGGCGACATGGCCAGGGCAACCCAGAAAAGCTGGATGCCCAGGAAATGTGTGGTGATCATAGAAGCCATCCACATGAATACCACCAGCACGCTCAAAATCAGGATCACCGGCACGTCGCCCACGTGGAAAAAATGCAAGAATGCAGCCAGCGGGTGCGCGCTGCCAGCGTGGCCCATGTCGGCATCCATGTCGGCATCCACGTCGGCATCGACATCCGCGTCAATGTCAATATCCGCGTCGATGTCCGCGTCCACATCCACGTCGGCGTCGAAGTCCAGGCCCATAAAGTCCAGGGCATCTTCGCTCACCGCTCCCACGATGTAGAGTAGCCAATAGAGCACCACCAGAGCCAGCATCACCGTATACGGTAAATTGACCGGCGCGATACTCTCGTAAAAAAGGTCCATCATTTTCCCACCTGACTTTCCACCAGAGTTTCCAACGGGTGGCCAGTGATTCCCTGTCACACAACCCGACGAACATACGGATCCCGCGCATGCTCGGTCGAACTCAAGACACTCGATCCATGCCAAAAAGCTTGTCGATCGCCTGAGGCTATCCATAAAGTAATTCGCACCAGCGGCACGAATATTTTCTCAAGGATAGCACCCCACCGGCGAAGGTCAATCTGCGAGAATTTTGGGTGGAATACGAATGCCCCGCACTTTAGAGGGGTTGGCAAGTGAGAATACGCGATTCATTAACGACTATTGAAAGCGAATAGCTGCCAGTATGAGGATGAGGATAATGCCGGGGGGTAAGACAGATGGCTTCTAAAGCTCCCGCGGTAGATCGCGGTGATGAGGCGGCTCTGACTTTTCTGGCAGCGGCTGGCGATATGTCTTGGCCCAAGCCTCGCGTTCTTCTTCCGTGGCGTAGTAGCGGAGCCAGATTTCGGGATCACTGCTCGTTCCGGTGCAGTCCCAGTGTAGATAGTTGCGGCCCGAATCTATCTTCTTTTCGCGGGAAGGGAGGATATCACGATAGATCAAGCGATACAACTCACGGTCCGATAGATGGTCGGTAAAGTCCAGTATAATCCGCTTCTGATGCATCTTGTTGATGACTTCCCAAAGAATATCGTGCAGATCGGTGTCATCGAGCATGTCTGGCCGTGGGGGTCTGAGTTCGGGTTCAAACCACCGATAAATGGGCAGCACGGGCGCCTGTTCCCAGGCCAGCATTGCCGCCAGGAACTCATTTTCCATAGACAGCGGCCAGTGCTGTATGTTGATGCGACTAATGGCCTCATCGTAGAACGGTTCCAGCTCGTTGCGCAACTCGGCATTTCGCAACAATTCTTCTACATCGTTATTTCGCGGGTTGTTGAGTGGACGGCGAGAATCAACCATCTAATCGTTACCTTCGTCACAGGTGGCTCGCACGAATTGGGCGGTTATGAAAAACCCAACTCATGTCTTCGACTCTACCAAGAATCAAAAAATTTGTGAAGCATATTTCCCGATCTGTTGACGGTATTTTGCGAATCCGTTCAGCAATTGACCGTCATGACCGGCCTTGCTGAACCAGCACAATCCACCTAACCGGCAAAGTCGTATGGGTGTGATTTCTCTGGTACCCTTGGTTACTTCTTTTTGCTCGTCCAGTTGTTGTCTGTACGTGCTTTTTGGTCAGGCATTGTCGGCAGCGGTTCGCTGGGAATCGGTTCGTACCAGAACGATGCGGCCGACCAGTCGTCCGATGTCTCGCGCAGCCCCTTATCGTAAGCGATCTGCTGAATCGTTATCCTTGCTTCCTTCAACCAGATGATCGGATCGGGCAAGTGCCAGCGATACATGGTGACGAAGGTTGAGCCCGTCGAGTCTTTCTGGTTCAAACAGCATCCGTTGTACATAAACGGCGTTTCCTGTACACCCCAAGACAGTCCCACGTAGTCTTCCGAACCTGTGCCGCAAATGGTGGGCAACAATTTGTCTCCGTCCATGTAAACCTTCATTTCGCCCTCGCCCCACCAGTCCTTGCCGGTCGTGCGGATCCCCATTACCGAACCGATATAGCGTCCGCTGTTCTTTCGCAATGGCAACAACTCGAAGTCCTGCTTCTGCTTGGTGGGATTCTGGCGGAGGAAGCAGACATGCATCATACCGGTTCTCTCCGGGAAGGGCTCTTGCAACGTATAGTCTATCTGATAATAGAGCGGAACGGATTTTTTGCCTTCGTTGGTAAACGTAAACGTTGCCCGTTTGTTGAAGGGCATGGGCAGCCAGAAGTTCATTCCGGCGCGCTTGCCCACCGAATGCACGGCCGATTGATAGGCTACGACTTTGGCGTGCGAAATACCGAAGAAATCGCCCACCGGGCACTCGATGCTGGGATGCTTCTGTTCGTCCCACCAGCCACGGATCACAAAATCGCGCAGATCCGACTGGTCGTGCGCTGTGGTCATCCAAATATGTCGGATCGCTCCCGAGCCTTTGATATCACAAAGCTTGACCGTTTCGCCTGGCTTGATAATGCGGCGAGGCGCGCCTTTTCGCCCCGCACCGAGATCGCTGGCGGCTTCGCCGCCATGTCCCGGTTCGCCGGTGGGATTCTCGAAAGAAATCGATCGTGATGTCATGCCCGTGTCGAGGTTATAAGGTTTCTCGATCAGCATCACCTGTGGATAGGCGGCCATGGTCGCCGTAGACGTTGCACCCATTACCAAGGCTGTTAACACAACTACTGAAACCTTCCAGAATCCATGTCCGTAATCCATGTCGAGTCCTCCGATTAAGCCTTAACTTTTGAAATTGGGAGCCTTCTAGTCACAGCAAGCCTCTGGAGATCGAGGGGCAATAATGGATGGAAAAAATTACCCATCATACCCATCTTCCGGGCGGGCACCATTTGCCACTTGCAAATTCTAACAAAGCCCAGGGAAAGGGCAACGGGTGCTTCACGGCGATTTCTATGGCCAAAAAGCATTTCTCTGCTATCCTGCGAATCGTCTGGTAATGCCCGAACGATACCGGGTAATAATGTCCGCTTTGACTCAGTGGCATGTCCTGAGCGAATCCAAGGGCTTAGCGGGCAACTGGCACTAGCGAAATAACCGGCATCCGTTAACGTGCGTGAAAACACTTTATCCTAATAAGCCTTTTTTTCAGCAAAGCTCAAACCATTCCGGCCGGTTTCTGTTCTTGATTTTTTATCGAAACCTGCTACTATGATTGGTGAAGAAGCCAAACATGGTCCTCTACCATGCTCGTGCTGCTGATGCAAAAATTTGGGGAGCCGATACGTTGCCCGTTGGGTACCTGCTTTACAGTTCCCGGCCGCGTGTATAGTCGTTGACCGTGTCGCAAGATTCGGCAGCGGATCACACAACCCGGGGCCCAGGTTTCCCCCTTTAAAATGACGGGCTCTCAAACACGCATCACCACGGCATTGCGGTAGAGGACCTTTTTTGCGCGCATGCCTTTGATGTTCGTTATAATATTAACGTAGGCAAACACTAACCCGAAGCGCAAGCGAAGGGAGAAGTCAAGGAAAACGTTGCGTTCTCTTTGCTTGCGATTCGAATTAGTATTGATAGCAAAAGCAAAAATTCAACACAATTTACCTCACACCTAATACCTCAAAATGTCCAACCTGAACGACGAACTTCAAACAAAAGTCGACAACCTGCTTGTGCTTTTGAAATCTTACGGCAGCGCGGCCGTTGCCTACTCCGGTGGACTGGATAGTGCCATGCTGGCAAAGGCGGCCCAGTTAGCTTTAGGTGACAAGGCTGTTGCTATCACGGCCACCAGTGCCAGCCTGGCTGCGGGCGAACTCGATGAGGCCACCGACGTGGCCGTCCAGATTGGGATCGAACATCGCATTGTCCAGACCAACGAATTCGAAAATCCCGACTATCTGGCCAACGCCCCCGACCGCTGTTACCACTGCAAATTCGAGCTTTTCCGCGAGGTAGGGCGTCTTGCCGAACAACTCGGCTTGGCCGTGGTTATCGACGGCAGCAACAGCGACGACGGGCAGGAACACCGGCCGGGAACTCGGGCTGCGCGGGAATTGAAAGTCCTCAGCCCCTTGGCCGAATGCGGATTTGTTAAAGATGAGATTCGCGAGGTGGCCGCCCATTGGGGAATCGCAATCCACGACAAGCCGGCCACGCCCTGCCTCAGTAGCCGTATCGCTTACGGCCAGGCGATTACCATCGAACGGCTGGAAATGATCGATGCGGGTGAACGCTTCTTGCGCGAGCACGACCTGCAACCGCTACGCGTACGCTATCACGAAGGCGACGTGGCACGCATCGAAGTACCCCTGGAAGCCTTGCCGAAATTCGTGGAACCCAGGTTCCGCAAAACCGTAGTCGACAAACTCAAGGCAGCAGGCTTCAAGTACATTTCGCTCGATCTGGAAGGCTTCCGCTCAGGCAGCCTGAACAAGATCCTACCCGCCGATGTACTGGAATTAGCCAAAAGGTCGAAGTAAACCAACAGCCGACGGCGGTTGTTCTACAGCGATATCAGCAAGAGCAATAAAAACAATGCCACCACGCCTCCGGCGGCTATTGCCAGCCAGGCCCATGCCGGAGTCTTGCCGTAACGGTGAAGTGAGCGATTGGAACCGCGTTTGCTGCGCGACTTGACCTGCTCGAGAGTCGGTCGCGGCAGACTGCTCATGGCATCCGGTGCGACTCCGTTTTCGATCGATGTTTGTAAGGGATCGCGGAGATCTTGCAGATTGGCTACCTCGACCGGTGGCGCAACGTTCTCGAATGGGTCCGATTTGATTTTGCCCGAACCGCTTCCGCGCAGTCCCCTGGCGCCCTTCATTGTCGAACGGTCTGACGAGGCCAGCGTGTCGCCCGATGATCCTCCCGGCTGGTCCTGTCCGGGTTGTGGTTTATCGGTGCGCGGTTTGACGCCTGTCGCCGCTCTGGTCGAGGGCAATTTGCCGCTACCTTGCCCGCCGCTGCCCGCTCCGCCTTGCCTTTGCCCAGTCGGCGCAGTTCCACCGGTGCCCTTGACTTCGGTCGCGGGCAGCAGCGACTCGCGTGGCGGCATTGGTTCCACATCGTGACCGGTTATTTTCAACCACTTGGTCATAATCGCGGCAACGTCATAAGCGGTCTGGAAACGCGCGGCCGGTTTCTTGGCCATCATTTTCGCGCAAATCCTCAACAGATCCAAAGGCGCGTCGGGCCGGTCCTTGCGCACATCGGCCGCCGGTTCCTTCTGATGCATCATGATCCGCTGCGGCAGTGTGCCGTCGGGGAACGGTGGATGACCGGTGAGCATGAAATACAGCGAGCAGCCCAGGCTGTATATATCCGCACGTGCATCTACACCATGTGAATCCAATGCCTGTTCGGGTGCCAGATAGTCGGCCGTTCCCAATACATTTTCGTCGTATGCCACCGTCAACGAGGCCTTGCCCTCGTCGGAAAACTTAGCCAATCCCAGGTCGAGAACCTTGACGACGTTGTGCGCGTCGACAAGCAAATTGGCCGGCTTGACGTCGCGGTGGATGAGGCCCACCGCATGTGCATGGGCCAGCCCCAGGGCCGCTTGTCGCACGTAATCTGCCGCCACGGCATAATCCAGTGGGCCGTCTTGTTTGACGATCACCTGCAGGTCGCGGCCCTCGATGTATTCCATTATCAGATAATGGATCGAGCCTTCGTTATCGACGTCGTAGGCGCGGACGATGTTACGATCGTCCAAGGCCGCAGCCGCGCGGGCTTCGCGGTGGAATCGCGCAAGATACGAGGTGTCCTCGACACGGTTTTTAGGCAACACCTTGATCGCCACGCGACGATTCATCAGCAGATGCTCGGCAAGATAAACGGTACTCATCCCGCCGGTGCCGAGGTGGTCCAAAAGCTTATACTTGCCCAGAAAGAACCCCTTGTGCCGGCCTTCGAACAGTTTCTCCGCCTGCCACTGGGTAAGCAAGCCGCATTCGATCAGATGCTCGGAGAGCATGTGCGGATTTGTCAACGGCTGCCCTTCGAGCGACTCCTTCAAATCCGATACCGCCCGATCCAATTGATCCTTTTCGACCAACCGGCTCGATCGGACAAGTTCCAGGAAGTTGTCTACTGTTAGCTTAGCCATAACAGGCTTGCCTGTCGCCTTTCTGGGACTCTAACGACAGCGTCTCATGTTCCATCTACAAAGTTTATCATATAGACCAGTGAACACGATACCCGTACCCCCCCTCAAACTGGCCCCCTCTTTTATAGAGTAACATGAATATCTAAAAAATACCAGCAAAAGGCTTGATAGTAAAGCACTATAATTGTTCAGAAATGGTTATAGTTATTGGATTTAGCAGAATATTAGTACTGGCGTCTTCCCGACTGACACTTTTGAGGGGGATAAATAAAAATACTATGAACAACTTAGTGCCCGTGATCATTCCTTACTTGTGACGCAGCACATAGACCACGTCTTCGCTTTCCGGAGTGACTTTGAGCGTATGCTCCGTGTTGTAGGCGAAATCGTAAGTAGCGTCCACCTCGAAAACGTTAGTCCGGTCGATCAAATCCTGGAATTGGGCAGCAGTGTATGTGCGGAAAAACAATTCATCTTCCAGGCTGAATTGCCGAGTAGGGGTATATACGTCAACTGTCATGCCTATTTTTTCGCGTCTGTGTTTTCTGTCGACCTCTATCGACCAAAGCCGCGAGGCCAGAGCCAGATGTCCGCGCTGTGCCGACCAGCACTCTTCTTCCGTGGTGGGTGGCCCCTTAGGAGTCAGGTGCAGCCCCAATACGTAAATCCCCCCTTTTATCAACGCGGCCGCCATACATTTAAGATGATTTTCAGCCGCTGTTTCGCTGGACAAGTGGCGAAAGCTGTTGATCGTGTTGAAAGCCGCATCCGCCTTGCGACAAAGTTTGAAGTCCGACATATCACCCAACACGGTTGTCGCCGCGAAACCGTTACGCACCAGTCGCTTGTTGCAATAGTCCACCGCCCTGGGATTGAGATCTATGCCCGCAACCTCGTAGCCTGCCTTGGCGAATTTGATCAACAACCGTCCCGTTCCACAGGCCGGTTCGAACAACCGCCTCACCAATCGCTGAGTGTGCATCTCGAAACAATCTTCGAGAAAGTCGAACTCCGCCTTCCAGTCCGATCCGAAAAGCACATCATAGTACTTTGGGTAATCATAAATATCGCCGCGAACAACTTCCATGGTGCCAAGTTTCCCTGGTCGTTTTGTTCATAATACGCGCTTTAGTATAAAACAGCACGTCCATATTCGAGAAAGTCGCGTATTTTACCGAAGGGTAAACATGCGGTGGAGCGCAAGATTAATCTCCAATTGGTATAAGATGTTTCCGCATGAATTCAATACCCCGCTCTACCGCCTTGTCATTTTGCATGGCCCCGATATGACCTACCTTTTCAAGCTTATATACCTCGGCCGGCACATTGGCTTCTCTTAGATGTTTAGCCATTTTCGACGGCTGATCTATGGGCACGACCAGATCATATTGACCATGGTAGAAGAAAAACGGTGGATCGTCCTTGGAAACGAAGTTTGCGGGCGAGGCGTTCTTATAAGCCTCGGGCATCTCTCGACGCGTACCGCCCAGCCAATAAACCAAGAAGCCGTTGTCCGGCTTGACCGGTGAAAAGTCGCAGGGGGCGCCACCCGCGACGACCGCCGACACGATCGGACTTGTCGTCCCCAACAGTGCCGCCAGTTGACCGCCCGCCGAATAGCCCCAAACGCCCAATCGCTGCGGATCGATCTTATACTCGGCGGCATTCTCCTGCATCCACCTCAGGGCTTCGCGGCAATCTTCGATTTGCGAGGGGAATTTGTTCTTTGGCGCCAGACGGTAGTCGATTGCCATTACCGTATAGCCCAGCGGTGCGAGGCGGCAGGCGATTTTGGTGAGTTGGTGTCGATTCCCGATCAACCAGCCACCTCCATGGATTAAAAGCACGCCAGGATGTGGTCCCAGCCCTAAAGGTCGGTAAATATCCGCCAACAGTTCCACTTCACCATACCGAGCAAACACCACTTTCCGAATCGTTTCGTACTCCATTTCAGCTCCGGACACGTAAGATGTACCGACACTTGGCCCTAGCGTCATAAAGCAAACTGTTGATATCGTGATTGCAGCCAAGAACCGTATGGATCTACAAGATTTCATCAAAAGTCTCGCTCCTCGCTCACCCCCTGTCGGGGTCATTGGAAAAAGATCGCTCTAGGACATAGAATTAAATGAAACATAGTAATCCTAGCCGGACTGATCCAGACCAGCTAGAGCAAGCCGGCAAGAATCATGGCGAATTCTCGCCAATATACTAAGCGTGATAGTATGATACTGCGCGTTCATATTCACGAAAGGAGTGTGTTTTCCCATTAGGGACACATACGGCCCAGCACAGCATTAATAATTATTTTGATATAAGGGGTCTCTGCACACCGATCGCTCACCCGCACAAATCATTCGTCCACCCCTTCGACTGCCCCGAAATTTATTCGTAATTACGGCATACATATTGTATGCCGTCCCCAAGAAGCCTTAATAACAACCAAAAAAATGAAAAAAGAGGCCCTGGTGTCAGACCGACTTTCTTCAATAGATGCCGCCGTTGAAGCTATTTCCGCAGGCAAAGTGGTCATCGTAATGGACGATGAAGACCGCGAGAATGAAGGCGATTTTGTTTGTGCCGCCGAAAAAGTGACGCCCGAAATCGTCAATTTCATGATCACTCACGGACGCGGGCAACTTTGCATGCCGATTCTTCCGGAGGTGTCCGAGCGGCTTGATTTGCCGCCTATGGTCGACAGAAACACGGCTCCTTTGGAAACCAACTTCACTATCCCTATCGATCACCGAAGTTGTCGCACCGGCATCACCGCTCAAGAACGGGCTACGACGATTTTGGCCATTGTCGATCCCGAGAGCAAACCGAGTGATTTCGTCAGGCCCGGCCACCTCTTCCCCCTGACGGCTAAGGAAGGTGGCGTTCTGCGTCGCGCCGGTCACACCGAAGCCGGCGTCGATCTGGTCCGCCTTAGCGGCTTAAATCCTGCCGCGGCACTTTGCGAAATATTGGGCGAAAACGGCGACCGCGCTCCGCGTGAGGATCTGTTCGTATTAGCGCACGAATACGACATGGAGATCATCACCATCGAGCAATTGATCCGCCACCGTCGTCGTAGCGAAAAACTAATATACCCACTGGCCCAGGCCGATTTGCCCACAAAAGTCGGTATCGGTAGGATCCATGCTTATGGCGTGCAATACGAGACGATGGAGCCTGTAGCCGTGGTTTGGGGTGATCCCACTCAGATCGAAGCTCCGCTGGTGCGATTGCATTCCTCATGTTTCACCGGCGACTTGCTTTCTTCGCTACGTTGCGACTGCGGCGACCAGTTGCAATTGGCGATGAAAATGATCGGCGAAGAAGGAGCCGGTGTTCTGGTCTATCTGCCCCAGGAAGGCCGCGGTATCGGGTTGGTCGAAAAAATCAAGGCCTACAACTTGCAGGACCAGGGGATGGACACCGTAGAAGCCAATCTGGCTCTAGGTCATCAGGCTGACAGCCGCGACTACGGCGTGGGCATCCAGATCCTCAAGGACCTGGGCCTGTCGAAGATCCGCCTCCTCACAAACAACTCGAAAAAAACCGACGCCTTCATCTATGGTGGATACGATCTTGAAGTCGTCGATCAAGTACCAATCGTATGCGATATCCACGAGCATAACAGACATTACATGAACACAAAACGCGATAAGATGGGCCATGATTTGCCGCGATGAGTTCCATTTAGTTTCGATTGCTTAATCGGATCTCGTTAGCCCGGTCGCCTGCGACCGGTTGGTAGAAACATTGGATTTTCCGATACTCCCTGTCCCTCGCAGGCGACGGGAACAATTTTTCATTTTTGCATAAATTATTAACAGAAACCATTTTCAATAAGCGAGCATCACTTATGAAAGAACAATCTCGACGTCAGTTTTTCACCACGGCTTCGGCGGCTGCTATTACATCCGCCGGTTCTCTCTCGCTCACGGCACCCGTCCAAGCCGAGGATAAGCCCGCCAAAAAGAAAATCCCCTTCAATCTGGGCTTGGCTTCCTATACGACGCGAAAATTCTCGCTCGACGATACTTTGAAAATGGCCGCTCGTTTGGGGCTCGAGCAAGTTTGTCTTAAGTCTTTCCACCTGCCTTTGGACGCTTCGCAAGAGCAGATCGACGAGGTTCTCAAGAAGGCGAAAGCTGCCGGCGTCAATATCTACGGTTGCGGCGTGGTCTACATGAAAGACGAAGATGCCGTACGGCAGGCTTTCAAATACGCCAAAATGGCCGGCATGAAAATCATCGTCGGCGTTCCCTTGCCGGACACGCTTCCGTTGGTCGATCGGCTGGTGAAAGAGACCGACATTGCCGTGGCCATTCACAACCACGGACCCGGCGACAAGGTATATCCCACCGTCGAAAAGGCACACGAAAAGATCAAGGATCTCGATCGTCGCATAGGGTATTGTATGGATGTTGGTCACACAATGCGCACCGGGCGCGACCCGGCCGCCACGGCACGGCGTTTCGGCGACCGCATGTTGGATATCCACCTCAAAGACGTCTCGGAGGCGGCGGCAAAAGGGCGCTGTGTCGAGGCCGGCCGCGGAGTGATCGACATTCCATCCTTGCTTCGGGCACTTGTTGAGATTAATTTCAGCGGCAACGCCTCGTTCGAGTTCGAAAAAGATCCCTCCGACCCCCTGCCAGGCCTCGCCGAATCAGTGGGCTACGTCCGTGGCGTGTTGGCAACACTCTGATTGAGTTGATCCAAGTTTGAAAACGGAAACGCCATGCCACGCATGCAATCATCAAATGAATCTTCGGTATTATCCCGAGTGGCTTTGCTAGCCGCGGCTGTTTTGATTACTTCACAAGCCTGTGCGGCGGAGAAAAATTCCGCAACCGAACAGAAGTCCACTACGCAACGCATCGACAAACTGATCGCTGAACTCGGTAACGAGGATTACCATATCCGTCACTCGGCCCAACTACAGTTGGCAAACATCGGTTTTGACGCTTTCGACGCACTTTCCGCGGCCGAGAACCATGAAGATCCCGAAGTTGCCGGTCGGGCAAGGTATCTATTACGGCTACTGCAAGTCAATTTTGCCGATAAAAATGATTCGCCCAAGGTGAAGGAAATCCTCGAGGATTATCTTTCTAAATCTGCTAGCGAGAAACTGATGGTAATGCGTACCTTGGCCGCTTTGCCCCAGGGCGAGGGACTACCGGCGCTTTGTCGACTGGTCCGTTTTCAACGTTCGGAATTGCTGTCCAAGCAAGCAGCGACAGCCATCTTGAAGTGGCAGATAGACAATCCTACTATGACCGATCGCTTGGAGCCATTGTTCAAAAGCCGACTAGGCGCGAGCCGTAGGCCAAGTGCTCTATGGCTTCAGAACGCGTTGCTATTTGCCACCGATCCGAACTCAGCCGTCAAGCACTTGAGAGAATTCATCGCCCGTGAGAATGATCTGCTTTTACTACGCGATCCTCGTACAAACAATGAAGTAGTTAAGTCGCTAATCAATTACGACATACACTGGTCCTTTGCTCTCAAGCGAAGCAACAAGGAAAAGGTCGATGCTTTCAAACGTCTGGTTTCGCTACGACGAACCAACATCGAAGCTTTGTACCAGTTGATTCCATGGCTGGTTGAAAAAGAGGCTTGGAAGGCGATGGGCAAGAATCCGGCCGAGTTCACCGAGCACTTCGCTGTTAATCCTCGCGGATTGCTCTACGCCCTGGCACAAACCTTCCAAAAGCAAGGCAAGACCGAACAGGCCGAAGAGGCGGCTGTTCGGGCACTGCGGCTCGACTATTACACTCGCGGCAAGCCGGAGAATGTACATTTCCAGATGGCCTTTGATTTACAGAGGCTAGGACAATTCGAATGGGCACGCCGCGAGTATCAGTATTGCATCGACAGCGGCGACCCTGAGAATGAATTAATTCTCCTGGCATATTCTTATCTGGCCGAAATGCTTCACGATCAAGCCAAGGACACCCAGGCCGCTGCCGTGCTGAAAAAGCTAATCGATAATCTGAAGGCCGCCAAAGACCGGGAGAAAGAAGAAAAAGGCGCGCAGAATGTGAATAAACTCAAGCGTAAAATGGCTGGCTTTCCGGAAATGAAAATCGAAAGTCTCGAAGCCCGTCGGGGATTCTTTCTCTCCGAGCAACACCGTGCCAAGGGCCAATCCGATAAGCAACGAGAGTGTCTCGAAGCGGCACTGGCTGCAGATCCGGGGGAAATCGATGTCCTCATCGCATGCTATCGCCTGAAAGATTCTACACCGGAGTTTCGCCAGAAGATCAAAAAACTCATTCGCGAGGCTTCCGATCGCATGCACATGCTGGCCATCAAAAATCCACACGAGACAAGTTGGCTGAACCAATATGCCTGGCTGGTTTCCAACACCGAGGGAGACCTGGACGAAGCCCTGCGATTTTCGCAAAAATCTCTGCAACTCAACCAAGACAACGGTGGTTACTATGATACGCTCGCGCGCTGCTACTACGCCAAAGGTGATCTGGAAAGTGCCGTCAAAACACAAACCCGCGCCGCTCAACTGGAACCCCACAGTGGCTTGATTGCCAGACAACTCGAACTATTCAAGAAAGCACTTGCCGATAAGAAGAAGTAGGGTGCGACCGTGACGCACCGTTAGTTCACTAGCACCATACCAACCCGAAGCGCAAGCGAAGGGAAACCACCATACTAATCCGAATCGCAAGCGAAGGGAAATCGAGTGCAAACGTCGCGTCTCCCTCGCTTGCACTTCGGGTTAGTTTTCCAGGCATAAACAAATTCTTCGTTTCCTCCGTTTACTTCTGTAAAATATCTCTCTTCCTTTCTGTTTCTTACCGAGGACGAAAATGCAAAAAAATACAATAAATGGAATTGAAATAGCCTTTGTCGATCGTGGCGCCGGTCCGGTGTTGCTGCTGGTCCACGGTTTTCCACTGGACCATTCCATGTGGGATGCCCAAATCTATATCTTCCAGGAAAAATACCGCGTCATCGCCGTTGACCTGCGCGGCTTCGGTCAGAGCCAGGTTGTCGAGGGTACAACCGACATGGAAACTATGGCCGATGATCTCAACGACCTGCTGGATTCACTAAAGATCGATGACCCCGTGGTTGTGGTTGGCCTTTCAATGGGTGGGTATGTCGCCTTCCAATTCGCATTGAAGTATCCACAAAAACTAAGCGCCTTGATTCTTTGCGATACCAGAGCCTTGGCCGACACTTCCGAGGTAGCCGATGGTCGACTCCAGGCGGCCAAGGAGGTTATCGCCGACGGGCCGAAGTCGTTGGTCGATTCAATGATGCCGCGGCTGTTTGCCGAGGCGACGGTTTCCCAAAACCCGGCCATGGTCGATTCACTCCGCGATGTGATGATGACAACCGACCGGCAAACCATAGCCGCCGCGGCGCGCGGCATGGCCCGCCGCCCGGACGTGCGCCCCTGGCTTGGAAAGATCGAATGCCCCACCCTGGTAATCGTGGGTGAGCACGACGTAATTTCACCGGTCGATGAAATGCGAGCGATTGCCGATGGTATACCGCACAGCAGCTTTGTCGAAATTGACGGCAGCGGACACATGTCGCCCATGGAAAAGCCTGAGGACTTCAACTCGGCGGTGCTGAAATTCCTCGCGACGGTGTTTTTTTGCGACTAAGGCAGCTTGAAAAGCGATTGGCTTTTAACGATGGCGTAGTCGTCGGGGAAGGTATGGAAGGCCTGCACCAGCAGCGTGCGGTTCCGTGATTCAACATTGATATAGCTCAAAGCTCCCAACGCCATGCGGCCGCTGGAATCGAACTTATGTAACATCCCCTGCCGTTGTCCGTCCTGGCAGAGTTCGTGCTGAAATGTCCAGAAGATTTCGGGCTCGACCGGTTCGAGTTGAAAACTCACATGATAATTGATTCCGCCACGGCATTCCACGTGGTCGTTGCGTTGCCCCTTAAGGCGGGCCGACAACAGTCGCCTTCGTTCCGGCAAAGGATGATGAGCCGACGTAGCCACCTCGGTTAGTGTAAGGCCGGCATACGACCAGGTTACAACGTGCCCGGCCTTGGTAATATCGATTTTTGCTTTGTATTTTCCCCGTTCGACTGTCTGTGTCTGACAAATCTCGAAAAGTTCCGGATGCAGTGCTCTACCATATACCTGGAAGACCAGTTCCGCAACTTTTGGTCGTGTGGTTATCACAACTATTGTCCTTGGAGAATATGGGCACGCGGCCGGATGTGTGCAAGTGCGAACCAATGCTATCATTTTCCCGCTGCGTTATTTTCAACATCTGTATTATATACCGTTTTGCTCGATAGTACAAAGGGCGTTTTTTTGTATGCCAAATCGCCACAAAAATTTTAAAAATTCTTGCCCCAACACAAACTTTTTGCTATTGACAAAACGTCCTTTTAGATTTCTTTGTTTCCGGGACTTGACTTTTTAAGGTTTTGCGGTTTGGTAACTGGACCACCGTTCAGTGTTGTAATTCCATGTATTATTATGGTGGTAGACCGTGTTTTTCGGCATACGTTTTGCTGACATCAATGTTTGTACTATTTTGCATCACCGCCGGTTTTTATTTCTCGTGGGGGATACCAAAGGCTGGTGAAGACAAATAGGTGGAAGGAAAAAATGGACGAAAAAATTACTCGTCGAGATACAATTGGGTTACCACGAGTTCGGACTAATGTTAGTCTCTACTTCGCCCGCAGTTCGAGCTCATGCTGCAAAACCGCACTTTCACCCGGCGGGATTTCTACTGGCTTGGCCCAGAGTTCCACTTCCAATTCATCCAGGTCGGCAGGAAAGGCATACAGCCATGTGAAGTCGACTTGTTTGTTATCGAAACGTTGGACAACCTCCAAACCATCGGTGCCCTTGAAGGTCCAGGAGCCATTGGGGCAATCTGATTTGTAGAACCTACGGCCTTCACGCAGCCCGGGGATCACCGTGTTCATATCCACGTCGAACTTTTTCCCTGACAACGAAGTGAAATGTATTTGCGTCTTTTCAACATCCCCCAGATCGAGGCTCATGTGCGAGCGCATTTGTGCCAGGCGCGGCTTTTCGCTGGGATTGATCGTGTCCAGGCGGATGGTAACCGCCGGCCGGTCGGCTGCCAGAGTAATCGTCCGCTGCAGTTCGAAGCCCAAGCCGATCTTGCTTTTGAGTGTTACCGAATTGTCACTCTTGCTAACAACCACGGCCGGCTCCATGACTCCACATTTGTCGAAGGTGAAGATGCCGCCGATGCGGCTGTCCTCGCCGCCGTGGAATGGAAAGAATAGGTTCTTCGTCGTATTATAGGCCGTGGCGCATTTGCCCGACTTGCGATCGATGATACGTAACGCTCGCCCGCCGAAAAACGGCAACACATCCACGCGGATATGCTCGTTTTCCAGCGTGACCAACGGCATTGGCATGTTTACCAGTGCCGAGAGCATCACCAACTGATTGGGATCGCCACCCCGTTCGCGAACAGTTCGGAATCCGTGCGACTTCATCCGTTGGGCGAACTTATATGCATCGGCAGGCGTACCCAACGGCTTGTTGAAAATTATCTTGCTGTCTTCGATTCTGTAGCCGTTGCGCGGGAACCACCTCGCATAGGCCAATGGCATTCTAGCCACGCGAATACGTTCCAGCAGTTCGGGATCGTCTTTCACCGCGATCTCGGCCTTGTCGAACAACACATCGGCCTTTTTCAACACATCATCGCCCAGGTAGCCCTGTGCGGGATTTGTGTAAAGGTGCATGTGGATGTTTTCTTTTTCCACCTTATCATGCAGCATGGTAATATATTCGCCGATCGGTCCGGCCGCCGGGCCGTAATAACCTTCAATGAAATCATTGATAATCTTCTGCCCGTCGCGGTGCGGATCTTTTAATAACTCGGAGGCTAAATAGCCACGCAACAAGCTGAACTCTCCCCCGCCGCCGCCGGCACCCATCGCTTGGGCATAAACACCCTCGAAGCCCAACTCATTGTAGAATTTGAAATCGGCCATCATTGCCCGAAAGTTCGGAAAGGGATTATAGTAGTGAGCGAAGTTCACGATGTAGTGCCAGGCGTAAAGGTGCTTGCAGATCTTCGACCATGCTTGGGCGCGGCGTTTGAAATCGGCGTTGAGTGGGCAAGTGGCGATGGGGTGGCTGTCGCAACAGGGGAACATGTGGCAAAGCCAGACGGCCGTGTTGGGATGCATTTCCAGCCCCACCGGCGGTTCCTCGGTATACATGTAGGCGAGCGTGCCGATCAGTTTATCGGGAAACACCTTCGATGTTCGCTTGGCCAATTCGTTGACGAACCAGTATTGCGTTCCGCCGTCCGTCTTATACTTGGCGTTCATTGCCCGGCACTTCTCGCAGGTGCAAACGCTGTACCAATCCATCTGTGAAAAATTGTGCTGGTTGAAGTGTGGGTATTCCTTCATCCGTTTGAGCACCCGTTCGGTAACGATGTCGAGCACTTCGGGATTAGTCAGACAGAGCTGCGTTTCTATCCGCGTTCGTTTGCCGTTGATCTCGGAAAAATATTCGGGATGCGTGTCGAAGAATTCATCGGGACTCACGTAGCGGAAGTACGAATGGCACGTGCCGTCAAAAGCGTATTGAATGCCCTGGTTGTGGTCGGCGCCGCCTTGACCGCTGTTCATGCCACGTCGGGCAAGGAACT
>JAFGTN010000635.1 GCA_016934075.1 Pirellulales bacterium | reverse complement strand
GCATCGAACGGCCATCCGGGACAAGTAAGTTTTTCGGTTACGGGCGTTTTCTCCGCATGAGTTTTTTCGGGCGAGATCGGAACGACATGCTTGGCCGGAACCACCGGTACGGCCTCCGGATCGTCGTCGACGTTTGCATACAGTTTGAGCAGTTCTCGCCGCCGCTGTCGCTGTCGTCCCGGATTGTCGATCTCTTCGCCCCAAGTGCCGTGGAAGGGGCAGTTCAGGTCGATCCAGGTGATCAAGCGGTCCCAATCTTCACGTCCGAGCCGTACACCATGGTGACCTTGCTGCAGCATTTGAACCAATTGCGTGGTATCGGCATGAAACTCCATCGGTTCGAGCAAGTGGTAATCGCTTTCGATGCCCGGCCTCCGCACGAAACGGTGCAACTCGGCATAGCCCACCGTGAACTTGCCGGCGTGCTCACCCCCGTTACCGGGCGTAATCGAACGCCAATCCTTGAGCTTAACCGTGCCGCGCAGATCACAGATCTCGCTGCCGTCCGCGCGTTTTTCTCCGTTGTGGCACCCCACACAGTGCTTGTCGATAACAGGTTGCACTTCACGGGCATAGCTGAATCCGCGCAACGGTCCATACCAGGGCTCGATCTCGGCCGGGGGCTTGTTCAGTGCGATTGTTCCGATGCTGGGCGGGGTAGAGTTCTGATTCTCGTGACAACCGGCACACTGGACAACCTCGCCCGGCATGGCCGTCATCCAACTACGCATCAGTTGCAGGGCCTTACCTTCTGAATCCAGCGGTTGCATGGAAATCGGCGTGTTGGCCGGGATGCGGAATTTGGCCGAACCGTCTTCATTCACCGGCACCGTTCCCAACACCCGCTTGATGTCCCAGGGGCCGTCCATTCCCACCACTCCCAGCAAACCACCCATGTCCTGATAGGCGAAATGATAGGTAAAAATCCTCATGGATTTAACGGTGCCGCGCGGAATGCCCTTGAGTCCGTCACCGGCATAAATATCGGGCAGGAAAACGACTGCGTCCTTTCTCGTCAGGTCGACCTTTTCGGGCAACACCGGCGGACGCGGCGTGGGACGCAAGGGAATAGGTTCGAGCAGGGCGTGGTCAAGAGACTCTTTCAACAAAAGCATGTTGTCGAACGCATCGACCAGGTATATTCCCCACGATGATAACGGCGACGGCTTGCAGGATACGATGAAGTATTTTTCGCTCAACGGGTAAGGGTGCAGGAACTTGGGCCAACTCGATAGTGTTAAGCCGTCGCGGATTATGGGCTCGACTTTCTTGCCATGGCCTGGAATTCTTTGCACGGCGCCTGCCGATTCGCGACGCCCCTTGGCCGGATCGAAGAGCACGAGCTCGCCCATGCGAGGGTGGTCGTGATGGCCGCCCACAATGCCTGCGACTTTCGTGGCATGCCCGGGGATGGGCCGCGCGTAGAAGACGGAGTTGGGCCAGTAGGAGTTGCTGCCGTAATACTCCATCTGCTCCGTTCCGTCGGGATTCATGTGGAACAATAATCTTGTGTTGGAATGCGGCGTGTCGGTGTATTCCCAGCGTGAGTACAATACCCGCCCGTTGTTCATCACCACCGGGCACCAGTCGTGTTCCTGATCGAAGCAAAGCTGGCGAATATTGCGGCCGTCCTCATCCATCACATACAGAACCGCGACGTGCGAACTGCCGTAAACGCAAGGCACCCCCACAAAACATGCTGTCGAAGTGAACATCACCTTGCCGTTAGGCAGGTAACAGGCATCGTAGCTGTCTACGTCCGGCTGCTCGCCGGTCAACTGCCGTAAATTTCCCCCGTCGACACCGATTTCGAAAACCTGCCAGCGACCCTTGTCGTCCGGCATGGAGAACAGCATGCGATCGGCGCCGAAATGCAAATCCACGTCGCCCACAAAGCGGCCCGTTTTTGGTTCGAACAGCGTGTCGAGCTTGCCGCCGGGCGGGAGCTCCGAAAGTACGGCAATGCGGTCGTTGAATCCCTTTTTTGGCAAGCTGGAATTACTTTGCCAGTTTCGCGGAAGTCCTAACGCGGGTGAATTATTAGTGCGCATAACCACAAGCAGGCGGTCGAAATCCAACAACGGATTAGCCATTAGCGCCTCGCGATGCAACGTGGCCAGATCGGCATCATATTTTTCTCGCTCTTTCGACCAGGCATCACTGCCGAACGATTTCGACGCCTCGAGCTGTTTGGATTTTTGTTCGAGAACCTGCAAACGCTTGATATATTCAGGCCCATCGGGATAGGCCGACCCGAACGTAGCAATCAGATCCTCGATCGCCAGTCGCAAAGCGGGAATTCGTGGCGCCGGGGGCAGTAAATTCTTCAAAGCCGCGGGCTGCGGGCTGTTGAGATCCCGTGCCTTGGGACGGTGCAACTTCCAGTCCTTGGGAAAAGCCTTATCGCTATCGAATCGCAGGCCGACCACATGCGGAAAGTCTACGTTGCGGCGAAGCCGAATCGTGTGTTTACCGGCGCGAATGTTTAGTTTGCATGACTGCTCCCATTTCGCTTGACTGGTATTGAACCCACCAGTGGTCGTGCGACAGCACGTGCCGATGCGGATTTCATCGAGAAAAATTTCGGTTGGTCGTGCTACCGCGGATGCGTAATAGATATTGATCGAATACTCGGCGGTAATAGGAAAATCTATATCATAAGCGACCTCGATCGGAGAAATGCCCCCATAAGCTACCATCGGCCCCGCATCGGCATGATTCTTCGTGAAGGTTTTGACATTACCACGGTCGAATGCATAGGCCGGAATCAGAAACGATCCGGCCGCCTTCTTTGCCTTGGGAGCGGCTACTGTTTTCGCTTGTGGTGAAAAGATTGATATCGCCAAAAAAAGCAGAATCCAGCGGGAATAGCCGGGCATAATCCTCATTGAAACAACTCCAGGCAGGAACCAATTTGTCACCGTCGTGCTCATTAATGGTTGTAGGGAACAGGCCTTAAAACGGCAATCTCCCTGCTTTTGATATTAGCCGCTAGGATCTCCAAAAGCCATACCCGGCAAAAAAGCTGCTTTCATGGGGTAATCTCCCCCACCCATTTCCCGGAACACTTTTTACAGAAAGAATCTCACTCGATAATTACTCGGCCGAATAAACGCACCGTCCCCCAACCCAAGTCCGGAAAGCACGATACTCCACCTTCTCCTGTTTTTTCAACTTTATTCCCTTCGGTATTTTACCTTCCACCTCCTTCAATTCTTCAGTCCACAAAACCAGGTCGGCGTCAGCCCCCTCGCGAATCACGCCTTTGTCGGGCAGACCCAGAATTCGGGCAGGAGTACTGGTTGCCATGGCCCACACCTCCGCCTCGGGTCGGTCGAGCCAGTACATCAGATTCGAAATGCCCCGGTCCATAGTCAGTGAACTACCCGCCAGGGCGCCGTGGTATTTATTACCCGGCTCGTCGACGCGCGCGCCATTGTCGGGTGAAACACGAACTCGTCCCGACAATGGAGTTTGATAAACGCCGGCCGGCATGCCCGCACCAATATTCGAATCGGTTATCATTGCCACGCCTTCAACTCCCTTGGCGGCCAAGGCCGATTTCACGGCCATGGGATTTACATGTATACCGTCGCATATGAAATCCACCGTGCAGCGTGGATCGGCAAGGATGGTCTCGACAGCGCCTACCGGTCGCAAACCCATTTCCTTTTCTTCCGGCAAGAAGAACACATTGTAGAAGTGGGTGGCATGACGCGCGCCGGCCTCGATCGCCGCCACGGTTTGTTCGATATCTGCACTCGTATGCGTCATGAATATGGATATTCGCATGGCATACAGCCGTTCGATCACCGGTAATACGTTTTCAGCATCCGGGCTTAAGGACATGGCCGCCATGCGTCCGCCGCAGGCATCAATCAGATCGTTCAACAGACCTGCATCACCCGGTAGAGTTCTCAACCCTGCACCGGTATGAACCACAAAAGGGCCTTCAAAATGGAATCCGGGAGCAACAACCGAGTCTACCTTGTCCAAAGCGGCAGACAACTTGGCCAAACGTTCGAGCCGCTCGGGGATAACCAATTCATAGAGCGTCGGTAATATACAGGTCGAGCCGAAACGGGGCGCTTCACGCAAGCCGTTGACCAGATCTTCGGGCCCGCCCTCATATGCATACTCGCAGATGCCGTGAGTATGCATGTCGATCAAACCCGGTGTAAGCAGCCGCCCGCCGGCGTCGATGCGGTTTTCTGTTTCGCATTCGCCATCAGACAGGTGGGTTCCGAACTCGGTGATCTTGCCATCGCTAATTTTCAACCATGTGCCCACAATTCCTTCACCTGGTTGCATCACCCGGGCATTGAAAATCAAAGTATCCATTCATACATCCTTTTATGCGAATATTATGTAACAACAGCATAGGGCGGCTGTTCCATGCTGAACCGGACTTTTGCAAAATTGCGAGTCAAGGGCACATGTAAAAGAAAGCTATGCGAAGCGAAGGTTTCTTTTACATTGTCTTGACTGACTCTAATTCATTGATAGATAACAAGTTAACATCTCTGCGATGTTTAGATATAATTTGCCGGCTGCGCCGCCAATTTATATCTAAGTGCCCTTGACTCGCAATTTTTCAAAAGTCAACGTTTACGATATGGAAATACTCACGGTTGCATCGAAGCGAAAACATTCGTGGCGATAGAAACTCACAAACAAGCCGGCCGCTTGCCCACCAGTGATGTACAATAACACTGTTTCTCGCAGTATCGGTGAGCCGGGGCGACAATGTAATCGGCGCGCAACGGCCCGCTCGGCTGGTACTGCCTCGATTGTCTGCGAGCAATAGTCCAACTCAATATTTTCCACCTTTTGCCACAGCGAAAGAAAGTCCAGTTCGCCAAGGTCTTCATTGGTCAGTCGTTCACCGTAACGCCCCAGAATAGAAACCTCGTCCATAATTACCGGCTCATCGCGAATAGAGTCCACTCGCACGGCCGTCAGTAGGGGATCGCCCACGCAAACACCAAAAACCTCGGCCAGTTGTTGATCTACCTGAATCCGCGCTGAACGTTCCAGCCGGCGGGTCAGTTCCGGAGCGTAGCGTGAAATGCTTCCAAAGAAGTCTGTGTTGATAATCGGGATTTTCTTGGAGGCCGTCGAGTTCACGAATGTACCCACCCCCTGGCGGCGATCGAGCAGACGTTCCTGCTCCAGTATTTGTAATGCGCGGCGAATTGTTATCCGCGAGGCGCCGTATTCGTTGCACAACTCTCGCTCGGTGGGAAGTTGATGGCCGGGCTGCCAATTGCCCGACAGAACACGCTCGCGAATCGAGCCGGCAATGCGACTATATGCGGTCATTTCTCTCCCTTAGTTGCGTCTGAGCAATCACAGCATAGTAAAACAACTGGACATATTGATATAACAACTATGGTTATAACAATATATCCAAACAGAAGATCATGTGGGTGTCAAGAAGATGTGGCGATTTTCTTGAGTGACTGTCGGGGGGATTGGACCTACAAACTTAGCCATAGGCCAGGTTGTAACCCGGCAGCAAAAGAGCCCACGGACATGAAATCGTCGGGTTACAACCCGCCCAAGGAGTTCCCATTTCCCGGACACCCTCAAATGACTATGCGATGTTAGTCGTTCGTGACATCGTCCGTGGTTTTAGCGCTCTCGCGCCACTCGCGAAGCCAAATCATATCTTCGTGAAGCTCTTCGAGAGTTTCTTCCAGCCCAATGAAATTGCGGCGGAACCGCCGCCAGCCCAGAAATCCGCCCAGACCGGCCGTTGCCAAGAAAGTCAGGCCGAATATCAACAGCCAACCGCTCTGCGACAGCCCCCAAGTGCCGTCGAGTAAACTGCCCAACGATACCACCAGTACCGGCAGCGCGATCAGCGTCAGCAGCACTGCCACAAGTAAGATAACGACCAGCCGTACAGTGGTATGGACGTCTGCCGTAAGTTCCAACTTTGCGAGCTTCCAACGCAGCTCGGCCATCTCGCGAATGTCCGAAGCCAGGGAACCCAACTCCGCCTGTAACCCGTATAACAACGGTCGTTCGTTATCGGCCATCGTCCACCCCCGCGGTTTTGGGCTCAGTGTTTATGGAGTCGGATTTTTTCGTCGGCGCCGTTTGTTCCCAGAATCTGACCAACTCGTTACGGACGCCACCGAACATTGCCCCCGCTCCTCGACGGATCATTAGCGCGCAAACCGTGCGGATCAGCCGCGGCCCTTTCAAACCCACGGACGCGACCATCCCAACTCCGAAAGCGGCCGCCAAAGCGCCACCCGGATAACGAGTAACATACGTGCGCCACGAGAGCAGGCGTTGCCCTTCTTTTTGGCTGCCTCGTATGTGGCTGTTGATGCGACGTCTGAGACGCCCGATCCGCAGACGCAAGTGTCGCTTGGTCCTAATCTGTTCGGCATCGGCAATTGGCGCTGACATCGTGTTTCGTCGTCGAATTTAAAATTTTTTAACGGCGGAATAAACGACCCAGGAAGAATCCCAGCGTGACGGCAATGCCCATGCTGGTTCGTGGGTGTCGCTTCACGAAAACCACGGTCTTGTCGAGAAAATCGCCAAACGTGGTTTCCCTTGCGTTTTTCAGGGTTGCCGTGGCCTTGTGTTGCAAATCATCGCAACACTGCCGCACTTCCTTTATTCCATCGCTTAGCCGTTCGGCCGAGCTTGGGCTTTGTTTCTCTTCGGAAGTGTCTTTGTCGGATGGGGTTTTCTTATCTTCGTTTTTCATTTTGCCGTCTCTGTTATAACTCAGTTG
>JAFGTN010000634.1 GCA_016934075.1 Pirellulales bacterium | reverse complement strand
TCGACATCCTGAAAGCTCCGGCTCCCCGGCAGCAGTTTTAAGTTGTCGACATACGTCTCGCGCACCGACTCAAACAGCGGCGTCTCGACCACCAGCGGATGCCGCTCGGTCGGCTTCTGCCCCAAGCCGGTGGTGGCGTTGCATTGCGGATCGAGATCGACCAGCAACGTCTGGTGATTGGCCTTGGCCAACGCAACGGCCAAATTGACCGCCGTGGTGGTCTTTCCGACTCCGCCCTTCTGATTGGCTACGCAGAGAATTCGACCCACTCTAAGGCCTCCATGCTCGCGGCATACCGGGAACGTCCGTGTTCGCGGCGGGGCGGGATTATACCAATCAACTGCGTCCGGCCGAAATGCCAGTTTACCCGGCTAAGAGGCGTTTCTCGTGAAACTTTTTGGAATTTTTCCAAGGACGCAATACGGAGGCACGAGGAAACGAAAGGGGCCAAGGCATGTTTCCCGTGAAACACATCCGCCAGCCCTTGCGGTGCGGTCTTCCAGCCTGCAAAAGTCAAACGTAGGGTGCGTCCGCGACGCACCACGGCCGTCTCTTGTGGCGCGGACTTCCCCAAGCGAATTTTGTGGTGCGGGCTTCCAGACGGCATCAATTCCGTTCCACGTGGAACATATCCCCCACGCGTCACTCCTTGGGCAGATGCTTTTTCCGCACCGACCGCGCGCGATCCAGATAATCGTCCAAAAGCTCAATCTTGAACTCGGAGATCATATCCTGGATTGATTTGGTTGGGTGCAGCGAGGTAAGGAAGTAGACGGCCTCGGGGCTGGCCGTTTCTATTTGCACCTGGGGACCGTACTTCTGCTTGAGCCGCGCGGTGCGGTCGACGTTGTAGTCGATATGCACGATTTGCGAGTCGAGGTTGATACGCGCGAAAATGGTGCGGCCATAGGCACTCGACTCGGCTAGCGTGCGGCCCAGCGGATCGACGATCACGCCGTTTTCGCCAGGCACCGAGCTGGCGACGAAAGTCTGGTTCTTGATGGCCAACGCGGGGATCTTGGCGCCTGCCCGATAGTTCGAAAGGAAACAGATCAACTCGGCCCCTTTGTCCTTGTACTGCTTGTGCAGCTCTTCGAAATTCATGTCGAAGCAGATCATGGCTCCGATTCGACCGAAGTCGGTGTCGAACACCTTGGCCCCTTTGCCCGGCAAGATGCCGCTTTCGATTTCGCCGATGGTTGGGAACATCTTGTCGTACCATCCGACGACCTTGCCTTGCCGGTCGAAGAGCACGGCGCTGTTGTAGCGGCCCGGGCCGTCGGGATTCTTTCGCCAGTAGCAGGCCATGATGTACGTGTTGTGTTGCTTGGCCTTTCGCGAAAACATTTTGGTGACTGGCCCGCCCTCCGGCAGAAGATCGCTCTTGGCATCGTGCTCTTCGCGACTGGCTGACGCGGGCGTGTTGTAGATGCAACCCTCGGTCAGGAGGATAATGTCGGGCTTGTCCAAGGCGGCCTCGTCGATCCACTTTTCGGTGTCGGCGATGCTTGAACGCGGCGGGCGGCAGATGCTGGAAACTCCCACCAGACGCTTGCCCGTCTTGCCGGCAAGCTTGGCCTTTTCGATCTCGCTGGGCGGCGCGGCGGATGTGCTCGTTGCGGCCGACAGAAGAATGATTACGACGATAGATGTAACGAAGAGTTTGAGTCGGTAGTCGGTCGACATTTTCTTGTATCCTTTGGTAGGTGGAAGTGATTGCCTGGCGGGTTAATTGTCACACTAAGTTAGCCCAGCCGCTTGCGGCGGAATAATTTTACCAACAGCGTCCCGGTACGGTAAACATCCGTGTAACAGAGTGGGTATGAATCCCCTCGACAGCTTCCGAGTGCAGACGATTTTTAAGCGTAACCATCTATCAAAACTGATCGTCACTGTATGAAAAGATAATATAAAAGATAGAGGAACATCCTCAGCAAAATCGACATACCAACGATTCCTATCCCGGTCCAGTGGAGCCAGTCGCGTCGTTCGCCTTTGAAAAGGTCGACACTAACCGCGGCTATGATGATCGGTATGTTGACAGCAAAACTTATCAGGCTTGATATCAATACAAACGATTGAGGAGAGAAAAGCCGAGCGAGGACAATTCTCAAACCTGCCATGACAAACTTCGTCACGGGCAGTAAGCACAGGGCCGTGGTCCAATGCCATCCTCCCTTGCTGCGAAAGGCGGCCCAAAGCCAAATGGCTGTGGGTACGATCAGGTTGAATAAAGAAATCGCCATGGCCAACCATGAGATTGTCTTCAAATCGACCGAACCGCTTCCAACTTTCTGATTGAGTTGTGTCAAATACATGATTACTTGGGTGTAGCCCATCTGGATTACATTGCTCAACGTATATGCGATCAGCAACCAATGCCCTGGCTGTAGACGCCCTTTGGCACCGCGGATTTTTGCCAGGATGATAATTCCACTTCCCACCAATCCCGCGGACAGCATCACGATTATGAGCGTGTTGATAATGAGGTGCGCCATCCGCGCGGATTGCGCCGCGTCTTGAGGAAATTGAATCATCCATTTGGATAAATCGGATGCCAGAACAAGCTTCAAAACCACTGCCGTCACGGCCGTCCAGATAAGCAACAAGGCAATACTCAAGCGGGGAGGCGTGAACCGCTCGATGATGGTCTCGGCGTTGAGTGTTTTGACGGCGTCGTCGGGCTGTTTTGCATCGGGTGAGTTCATGAAGTGTGCTATTGAAGTCAGGATTTTACTTATTGTGTTCTTATGGAAAAGAGCAGAAAGACGACGGATTCCGCAACCAATGATATCGACGTGATGAAGAGCATGGCGATGCCCAGCCAATGAAGCCAATCGCGTTTTGCGTGGCGGGTAAGATCGAACACTACTACCGCAGCCATGACCAAGATCGTGAGCGATGTGGTGATCGGAAACTGTGGAAAAGATCCTAGTGGAAAATTGAAGAGATGAAAGGAGACCATGGAAAGAAGTTGCCACATGGCTCCCTGAATCCAATAGACGGCAAGAAATCCTAACGTTGCCTTCCAGGCAAGCGGCTCCCTCGTGCGTATGGCGGCGACTATCCAAAGGGTGAGTATGAGATATTGAATAACAGCAGAGATTGAAAATATTCTCAGGCCGAATATGTGGAAGTATATGGCACCCTCAAGTGTTTGAAACCAGGCAATATTCAATAATGTTAATATTGAAATACCCATAAATGAAGTCATTGCGACTGTCTTGTTAATCACCATCCAATGCCCCGCTTGAAGACGACCGCCATACCCTCGATATCTTGCATGAGCAATCACGCATGTGCCGACAATACCGGCGGCTATGGTCGCCATGTGGACAAGGCCGTTAGCTGTGGAGAAGATTCGCATCCACTCGGGAAAATCTTCGGGGAAGAGTTTTAGCAATCCAGCCCAGGTCATAACCTTCATCAACACCGCAGTGACGCCGACCCAAGCCAGCAGATGGATTATGCCCAAGCGGGGTGGGCTGAATACTTCTGGAGGGATGTTGCGCCCCGAAGAGGATTCGACGTTTTGAGCGCTCGATGTGTTAGGCTCTTCAGCCGGTTGCGCCGCTGAGAGAGCCGTTTCCGGTGCGTCGTTGGTTGTTGGATTTATCAATTGCGGCACTCGTTTGGTGAATCACATCTGTCCCGATTTCCACCCTTTGCTTGCGCTTCGGGTTAGTGTTGGTTGTATAGGATACCTGCCGGATTGAGCCGAGAATACCCCCGCTGGCGAATTGTATGATACAGACGCGACTCACCTGGATCATAGAAGGCATTGTGCCCGATGACAGCTATTCGAAAAGTGAACTTGAATGTTTACGCCTGACGCAAAATACCAAAACTTCTGACGGAGAAAACCATTGACTTGGTTGTTGAGAAACGGGATAAATAAATACATAATCCGTTGATTTTCGTCTAATTAGTGGAATGATCTCTTCTGAAGCAAAGATTATCTGTCTTGAAAAAGGGAAGCTCATGCATATCCGCCGAGCCGGTTTTACGTTGGTTGAGCTGCTGGTGGTGATCGCCATCATCGGCATCTTGATTGCCTTGCTGCTGCCGGCCGTACAGGCGGCTCGAGAGGCGGCGCGACGCATGGGTTGCTCGAACAACGAAAAGCAACTTTCACTGGCGATGCATAACTACCATGCCACCTACAATAAGTTCCCCTACGGAACGAGGGGAAGGTATACCGGCCCGTGGCTAGGAGCGATTATGCCGTTCATGGAAGCCGGCGACTCGATTCGTGGTTACGATTCGGCAAAAATTTATTACGATAAGTCGAACTTACCGCTGATTGTACCACGGCTGTGGGCTCTTACCTGTCCTAGCGATTCGCCTGCAACTTGGGCAGTAAACGGAGAGCTTCTGCCCAAGTACAACTACGGCGTAAATCTGGGCCCCACGTCGAATGAGCGCAAGCCTCTTTGGGATGGAGTGAGGTACACACCATCGCCCTTTTATTACGAAAAAGAGAACTTCGGTGTAGACAATATGCCCATATACGGCATCCGCGATATAACCGACGGCACGACTCAAACCGTACTATTATCTGAGGTCCGCCAAGGGCAGCACAACGAGGACCTGCGTGGATTGCTCTGGTGGGGGCCGGCTTGTGGATTTTCCTGCCACTTCCCGCCCAACACATCAATGCCCGACTATCTGGACTATGGATGGGGTACCAAGTGCTCTAAGTTCACAGACAACGGTGACTGGCCCTGCACCGAACACGGCGGCATAAACAGTAACAAACCCGTGACCTTCTCGGCCCGAAGCCGGCACCCGGGTGGGGTTAATGTCGCTTTCTGTGACGGTTCCATCAGCTTCATTTCCAACGACGTAGATCTTGGAATCTGGCGAGCCATGTCGACGATCAGCGGCGGCGAGGTTCTCGAAGAGTTCTAGCTAAACTCATCTTCCATACTAAGCGCGAATCGCAAGCGAGGAGAGATAGGAAAGCAACATACCTTCCTCCCATCGCTAGCGATTTCCGCTTAGTATTTGGATTCCCCATGGAATTGAGTGGGTGAAAATGATGTCAACTTGCCTTCGTGCGGAGCACGACAATAACATTTTCACCAACTAAATTCCGTTAAAAACCGTCTTTTGGGCTTCCTAGCCAATCCACCCATGCTTTGCTACACTGGTCAGCTTCAAGTTGTCTAGTTGCCCATCCTCAAAGCAAGCCACTTAAGGATTCATCATGCGCCTGGAAGAAACCGGCCTGGTCTACGACGCCGCAGCCCAAAATGCAAATCGTCGCGTGGCGGCGTTCACGGCGCTGTGTACTCTCGAATCCGGCACCGCGTTTTGCAGCTTTTCAGTAGGGCCGCAAAAACACGCTGTGACATCCACGGTTAAGATCTGTCGCTCCCGCGACAGAGGTAGAACCTGGGAGACATTGCCCTTCGAGTTTTGTACCCAAATCGATGGTGTGCCGGGCTCGATTGGACCGGGCGAAATGGTCGAAGTAGAACCCGGCCGGTTGGCAATGTTTGCCACCTGGTTCGACCGTAGCGAGCCCGACCGACCGCTGTTCGATCCCGAGACCGAGGGGATTCTGCATAGCAAGCAACTGCTTGCCTTTTCTGACGACAAAGGCGATAGCTGGAGCGATTGGACCGTAGTGCCCACCCCCGGCCTGACGGGTTGTGCAGGTACCGGGCCTGTCTTGAAATGGTCCGACGGCATGATCGGGTATCCGTTCGAGAGCTACAAGGAATTCGACGATCCGTCCCCCTCGCGGCATGGGGCGTGGCTGCTGCTTTCGCGGGATGGGTGTCGAACCTTCGACGAACCGTTGTTGGTGGCCCAACATCCCGAACATTCGGTCTATTACTGGGATCAGCGACTCTGTCTCAATGGCAAGTCGGGCGGATACATCGGCTTGTTCTGGACACACGACCTTGCAGCTAAGCGGGACCTTTCGGTCCACATTCGAGAGGCCGACATTACTCGCCATTACGGCAAACCGGGCGGAGCCGACTTCGAAGTCGCGCCAATCAGGGCCACAACCATTCCCGGCCAGATCGCCGCTCCCTTGTTGTTGCAAGATGGACGCTTGTTGGCTTTTGTGGTCGACCGCGATATGCCGGGCACGATGAAGCTTTGGCAATCGTTAGATGGCGGCCGCACCTGGCCTGAGAACGATGCTTTGACGATATACACACACGACGAACGGGCAGCCGTGACACAAGGCAAGGATGACATCGATTTCGGTGAATACTGGGACGACATGACCAAATGGAGTTTCGGCCACCCGTCCGTCCGAGGTTTGCCCGACGGACGGGTTTTGGCGGCTTTTTACGCAGGAACACCACAGTGTATGGATATCCATTGGGCTCGAGTCGCTCCATAAGCCGTTTTTCATTCGGCTATGTATGAATTTTTCAAAGTCACTGGCTGAAAAAGGATCAATAAGGCAGCGTGCCCGCTATTTCTGGGGGGGTAATATTTGACTGAAGAGTTGTTTTCTGATACATTACCCTTCACTTACATGTGTGGAATAGTTTTAGTTTTTCTTCGATTAGTGCCGGTACACAGAAAGCGAGACTGCCATGATTTTGACGAGAGTGCTTGTTATTGTTTTGTTGTTTCTCGGTGGAACGGTGGCTTGTGGCGATTGGGTGGAAACAAACAACGATGGTGGAGACGGGATGCTTGATTTTGACGGCGAGTGGTTTGCCTCCTATGACGGTAGCACTCCGAACCCGGTCACGTCGTGGTATAAAGCTGGAGTTCTGGCTGGTTCCCTGGGCGGCACACTGGGTAGTGGCTTTACGGGTGTCGGGCTTGGTTCCGATCCAGGCTGGACCGACAACGTGATCGCAATCACCGACCTCGATACAAAAAGATTCGCGGCGGAAAACAAACACGAGCTGTTTTCCGGCGTCCGTGTCACCGGATCCACCTGCACCGTGAATCCCTCCACACTCGCGTTGGACTTGGACGAAGAATTTGGCGTGATGGCTCGGGCAAACGACTTCGAAGACGTCGGTTTTACTTCGATTGACGATCTGGACGCCTATGCCGCCACGTTCAGTCTGAACAACGCCACGTCGGCCGGCGATCAGATGAAATTCAGCCTCTACAAGATTGTCGACGGCGCGGCGGTCGCAGTTCTAACTGAAGAGGCTCATCCGTTGGCTCCGGCTTCACTGGATGACTTTATCGTGTCGATAGAGTTGACCGCGATCGGAGGCCAGGTGACCGCTCGGCTTTTCGATGACAGAGGTGACACGACTGCGTTGGCCGAGTTGAACATGACGGATCCATCACCATTGCCGGCCGGCTATAGCGGCGTTGTCTGCTGGGATGTGGCCTCGACCGACGGAATCGGCGTGCTCTACGATACACTTGAATCGGTTACGGTTCCCGAGCCGAATGCATTGGTACTTCTTGTTACCGGCATTGCATTCTTGTTGGGTCGAAAGCGGATTGCCCGATAACTACTTCTTCGGCAACTCGATTCCCATTTCGGCCATGAGTAATTGCATGTCTTCCCAGACCATGCGCTTGGCCGGCGGATTGCGCAGCAGGTATGCGGGGTGGTAGGTGCATAATACCTTGATCCCCTGATAGTCGTGAAATCTACCCCGCAATCGGCCGATGGTGGTGTCGGTGTCCAGCAGGTTTTGCGCGGCTACCGAACCCAGGCAACAAATAAATTCGGGCATGATCGAGGCCAACTGGCGATTTAGATACTCACGGCAATTGGCCGCCTCGGTGGGGAGTGGATTTCGGTTGCCGGGCGGACGGCATTTGAGAAT
>JAFGTN010000633.1 GCA_016934075.1 Pirellulales bacterium | reverse complement strand
CGTGGGCAGTCCCGAACTGCACCAACTCATCGACGAGAATCCTACGTTGGACATCTTTATGAGGAAAGTTCTCGAAGAGGACTACTTCATAATGGACCAGTGGCAGTTGGAAGAGTTAGCCAAAGTTCGCCGCAAAGCCAAGGTGCGGTTCGTGACCGATGCCATCCCGGCCGAAATGGTCAGCCGGCTCTACGTCGAACCCGCCGAATCGGTCGAAGCAGCCGTGGCCGAAGCACTGCAAGAGTACGGCCCAGATGCCAAAATCGTTGCCATCCCCGAGGGGCCGTACGTGCTGCCGGCTTGTGTGGGGCACCGCTAGCAGTTTGTAGTTCTTGGTAAAACACAGTGGCGGATTGATTCAGGTGTTCTTATTCCAGTGGGCGGAGAGTTTTTTGTCGCGTCTTACATGTGTCCAGCGTTGACGCATTATACGATTTGATTTTCCCTTCCTGTTTACTAAAGAGTGGCCAACTACTTTCGGGTTATGGCCCATGGATGTTGCCGAGGCGTATAATGATTTGACCGGGTAGGTCAACTATTACATGTCGTCCGAATTTCGTTTTTCTCGTTAAACAATGGAAGGAGGCAGTCATGTTTAAAACAGCTCGAGGGAACATACGAATAGCCGGTTTTCGCAGTCCGGAAATGGATTACCAGTTACTGCGCACGATCGGCAAGGCCGATGCGGCCGCCTCGGTGGGCCAATGTTTATATGCGGCTGAGAATGTCGATGACGGTTGCGCGGCAGATTGGACGGGAATCTTTTCGGGCATGGCTGAAAATGCCCGACGCGGGGCCGAAGAGCGGCTTGCGGCCGGGCATATCGTCAGCGCTCGTGACTTGTATCTGCAGGCATCGGAGTATAATCGCACGGCCGAGTATTACGGCGATCCGCGCTCGTTCGATCATCACGATTTGGGCGTGCGGGCCAGCGAATGCTTTCAGAAATTTGTGGGATTGCTCGAAGAACCGGCCCGGTTTGTGGAGATTCCATACGCGGACAGTTTCTTGCCGGCCTACTTCTTCGCGCCATGCGGCGAAGAAAAGCCGCGCAACACGGTCCTGGCCATGAACGGTTTCGACGGCACTTCGGAAGAACTGTATGCGACGATCGGACAGTATGCCCTGGAACGAGATTTGAACGTCTTGCTTTTTGACGGACCCGGACAGGTGGGCACGTTGCGGCTCAACTCGGACTTGAAATTTCGGCCCGACTACGAAGTTCCGGTGGGCGCGGTGCTGGACTATATTTGTAATCGGCCGGATGTCAACCGCGAGAAGATCGCCTTGGTGGGTCGGGGCCAGGGTGGCTATTTCGCGGCCCGCGCTGCCGCATTCGACAGCCGTATCAAGGCGCTGGTAACCAATTCCCCCATCGTGAACCTGTTCCGATACAAAGCCGGTTTGATTGGCGGTGAAGAGCGGCTCGCGGAGTTTCTCGTAAGCAATGATTTTGTGCTCGAAGAGATCGATAAAATGCCTCCCGGTTCGATCGACGACGAACTGCACTGGGTGATAGCTAATTGCTGTTTCCGTTTCGGAAAGAAATCGTTCGGCGAAGTGAACGATTATCTCAAGCAATTTGTTTTAACGGCGGACGTGTTGGAAAAAATCACTTGCCCTTGCTTGGCAATTGTCGGCGAGAGTGAAGGCGATGAACCGATCCGTCAGACAGAGGAGTTTTGCAACCTGGTGGCTGGGCCGGTAACCAAGCGGATTTTCACTGATGTCGAGGGTGCCGGATCGCATTGCCAGGCGGGCAATTATCGATTAGCGGCAAGTGTCATGCTGGATTGGGTAAACGACGTTTTCAACACCCAACATGCAGACGAGAATGCGGAAGTTGCTCCTAAAGTGGGTGCGTCTGCTTACTTGACATAAGTCGAATTCAATTATAATCCCAAATCACATCGAGGAATCGTGGCTGTTCTATTCGCACTTTCAGCCATGAATATCGCTTTTTAGCTTGTGAATTGAGTTCCTAGCTTATCCTCCGACTATTGTGATCACCCACCAGCGATAGTGGGGATCGAAAAATTCACTGCAAGTTTCTGATTTGGGGGTTGACTAGCAATATAATCAGTAATAGTATTTATTACTAATAAGGAGTTGACCATGTGTCCTGCCAAAAAAAGACGTAGCACGCTTCAGCGGCGAGTGATTATGGAGGAGCTTAAGAAGAATGAAAATCATCCTACTGCTAGCGAATTATACGAAATTGTTCGTCGGCGATTGGGTGATATCAGCTTGGGAACAGTCTACCGGAACCTTGTTCTATTGAGCGATATGGGCATAATCCAGAAGCTAGCTCTAATGGGATCAGAGACGCGTTTCGATGGTAAGCTTGAGCACCACTATCATGTTCAATGTATACACTGCGGCAAGGTAGATGATTTGCATGGATTGCCAAGTGAATTGTTGGTGAAACTCCCTAAGAAACATAATGATTTTCTCATAACTGGCCATCGCCTGGTCTTTTACGGGATATGTAGCAAGTGTCAACAAGAAGGAGATTGAAAGATGAAACCTGAAATTCAAGACGCTATTAATAAGCAAATCAATGCGGAGTTGTTCTCGTCTTATTTATACCTTTCGATGTCGAGCTATTTCGAGTCGAAGGACTTGCCGGGTATGGCGAGTTGGATGAGAGTGCAGGCCCAGGAGGAAGTCGGCCACGCGATGAAGTTTTTTGATTTTGTCAACGAACGTCGCGGTCGAGTGATTCTCGCCGGCATCGGTACGCCCAAGACGGATTGGGCTTCCCCTCTGGAAGCTTTTGAAGATGCATTCAAGCATGAGTGTGGCATTTCGGCTCGCATTGACTCATTGGTTGATATTGCCAACGAACATAAGGATCACGCGACGGCGACGTTTCTTCAGTGGTTTGTAACCGAGCAGGTCGAAGAAGAAGCCTCGGTGGATGCGATTGCCGCCAAACTGAGGATGTTCGGCGAGCATTCCATGGGGCTTGTTATGTTGGATCGAGAACTTGCCGGGCGAACGGCGTCTGCTTCTGGTGCCGATGCCGGGGAAAGCGAGTAGTTGGAATTAAGACCTAATACTCAAGTCCTAAGACTTAAGACATAGGACTTGAGACATACAGACTGCCAGGTGGTGCGGTTTCATGACTGTACCCATAATCGAAAATATTTGAAACTTGATACAAAAATATAAGGAGAAAGTAATGTCTTCATTAGTTACTAAAGAGGCACCGGATTTTTGTGCACAGGCTGTTATGGCTGATAATAGCTTCGAGACGATTTCGTTATCGTCTTACCGCGGTCAATATGTTTTGTTGTTTTTCTATCCCCTGGACTTCACGTTCGTCTGCCCTTCGGAGATTATAGCCTTCGACAAGGCAATCAAGCAGTTCGAGGAAAGGAATACGGTGGTTATCGGAGCTTCGGTCGATTCGCATTTTACACACCTTGCCTGGAAAAACACTCCACGCGATCAGGGCGGTATCGGACAGGTCCGGTTCCCGTTGGTCGCCGATTTGGGTAAGAAGATTTCCGCCGACTATGGTGTGCTCTTCAATGATGAAATAGCCCTTCGTGGCTTGTTCATTATTGACAAGGAGGGGATCGTCCGTCATGCATTGGTGAACGATTTGCCTTTGGGGCGAAGTGTCGACGAGGCGCTGCGTGTACTCGATGCTTTGCAGTTCACCGAAGAGTACGGCGAAGTGTGTCCGGCCAACTGGCATAAGGGCGAAGAGGCGATGAAACCAACGGCTGAGGGCGTGGCTGAGTATTTGGCCAAGAATACTTGAGATATGTTGTGACCTGAGGGGATACACTGTCCGACTGGTGGCTGATGGATCCTTTTCAATAATTCGTTAACAAAGCGGGCAATTAAATTCTCAACCAAAAAGGAAAAAGTTATGGGAACCAGCGTTAGGCAGGTTTATCATTGTGATTTGTGCGGGAATATTGTCGAGGTTCTCCACGAGGGTAGCGCATCGCTGGTGTGTTGCGGACGACCCATGGATTTGTATGAGGAGAACACGGTGGACGCGGCCAAGGAGAAGCATGTGCCAGTGGTCGAGCAAGTCGAAGGAGGCATTAAAGTCAAGGTCGGCGAGGTTCCGCATCCCATGGAGGAAAAACACTATATCGAGTGGATTGAAATTATTTCCGGCGGCAGGCTATGCCGACAGAACCTATCGCCGGGCGACAGCCCCGAGGCCGTTTTCGAGTGTTCGTTTGGATCGCAGTTGTCTGTCCGCGCTCTATGCAACTTGCACGGGCTTTGGAAGTCGTAGTGCTTGTGTTTTAGTTTCGGTATATGACCTCACAGCCGAGGGCGGCTGTGCTACAAATGCAGAGCATTTCGTAAGTGTAGAGCGACTGCCCTCGGCTGCTGGGGTTCGATTTTGTGTAAAATAGTTGGAAAACAACGCCTCCCCATTTCACGAATCGCTCATACAATTCGAGAAGGAGACTCACATGCTGAAAGATCATGTTATTTTCGGCATACACATTACGAACCGAGTGGAGCATTCGCCATCGGTCCAACATGTATTAACTGATTTCGGTTGTAATATAAAAACGCGTATTGGCTTGCACGATGTCAACGAGGATTACTGCTCGCCAAACGGATTGCTGCTAATAGAATTTGTCGGATCGGAAGAAGATCGCCAACGATTAAAAGACAAGTTGGTGGAAATCAAGGGGACGGAAGTGCAAATCATGGTGTTTGATCATCCTTAGTGCCCCAAGCGGCAAACTCATTTGCGATTTTAATTAACACTTGTGTGGTCAATGACCCTCGCGCAACCGCAAATACCACGTCATCATAATTGAGCCATTGGCCGGTACAGTTGGCACTGGTAGCAGATAACACTCCGTTTCTAAAAGACGCCGACTTGTTGCTGGTCGCCGATTGTGTGCCGTTTGCCATGGCCGATTTTCACGAAAAGCTACTTGATGGGAGGGTGGTTGTTGTCGGTTGTCCAAAACTCGATGATTCACAAGAATATGTGGATAAAATGACATCGATACTCTTGCATTCGCGGCCGCGAAGTTTGACAATTGTGCATATGGAAGTGCCTTGTTGTTCAGGACTGTGCCGCATTGCAAAGGCGGCGGTCGACGCGGTCGATGATAGTATTCCGGTGGAAGATATTACTGTCAGCAGGGATGGCGCCATGATTGCCAGGAATGCGTGGTAGTAATTGTGTTTTCAGTAGTTTAGAATCCCAGAGCGGATAATACCCATAGCTTTAAGATTTCCAAATTATCTGGGACTTTTGCAAAATTGTGAGTCAAGGGCACATGTAAAAGAAAGCTTTGCGAAGCGAAGGTTTCTTTTGCATTGTCTTGACTGACACTAATTCATTGACAGAAAACAAGTTAACATCTCTGGGTCGTTTAGATATAAATTGCCGGCTGCTTCGCCAATTTATATCTAAGTGCCCTTGACTCGCAATTTTGCAAAAGTCCAGTTGTCCGAGAAAAGCATTAGAACCATGGCAGACAAGAAACGAGTGCTATTTTTATGCGTCGGCAATTCTTGTCGTTCGCAAATGGCCGAAGGATTGCTAAGGCACGCGGCCCCCGACATCTTCGACGCACATAGCGCCGGATCGCAACCGGTTGGTCTCAATCCACGTGCGGTTGCCGTATTGAAAGAGATGGGTGTGGATATCTCGGCCCATTACAGCAAGTCGCTTGATAAGTTTCGAGGTGAAAGGTTCGACTATGTGATTACCGTCTGCGATGAATCCCTGGAAACGCAATGTCCCGTATTTCTCGGTGACGTGGGGCAGACCTTACACGTTCCCTTTGATGATCCGGCCGGTGCTCACGGAGATGAAGACGAAATTCTCTATACCTTTCGCAGGGTACGCGACGAGATCAGTGAGTGGATCACGAGCTTTGCCATGCATGAGGCGCATTCATTGCAGAGGCATAAGGTTTAAATACCGCCCGATATTCGTTCGTTTTGCGAAAATACTTACCCGAAGCGCAAGCGAAGGAAGGGAAAGGGAAACGTTGTTCTTCCTTCGCTTGCGATTCGGATTCGTGTTGGGTGCAAAAAAGAAGGGCTGCGGCGGCGGCGAATCCGTCGCTGCCCTTTTGTTGATTGTCGCGAGGTTTATTCAGGTAACGGCTGGCCTTTGGTTTCCGGAGCCCAGATAAGAGTAACAATGCCGACGACAAAAATCGATGACATAATCGTTGCCGCCACGCGGAATGAATCCTCCACGCCTTGTTCGACAAGCAGGTAGTTGAGCGACATAAGCATCGGCGGGAAACCGGCGGCGAGATATCTTACCGTATTATAGCAGAAACCCACGCCCGTACCACGCAGCCGAGTAGGGAATAGTTCGGGGAAGTAGATCGAGTATCCGCCGAAGACCGACAGTTGTGCGAAACCCATCATCGGCAGCATCCAATAGGCATCCGACGCATTCTGCAGATTGTTGTAAACGTAGATGGTCGAAACCAGGCAGGCGAGGAATCCCAAAAAGAATGCCGGTTTGCGGCCCCAACAGGTGGCAATTACCGTAAATGTCATAATACCCAAAAACGAGCCGACATCCTGCAGCGCAAGACCGAATCCACGGACACGGTCAACCACTTGCGATGATTCGCCCTCCAAGGCCGTGGAGATCAGTTCCGGCGAGAAGAAGCCGATGCCCCACAAACCGGCCATGCCGGACAATCCCAGAAATACACCAACCAGCGTATTGCGTCTCCAGGTGGGATGTTTAAACAAGTCGGGGATAGACCCGGCATGTTCTGAAGGATCGACACCCTCTTTAATCCGCCGTTTAGCTTCCTTCCAGGGTTCCGGCTCGCGCAAAAATAAGGCGATGGGAATCACCAACAGTGCCGGTATGATGCCGACGAAGAATATTATTCGCCATCCGGTCATTCCCCAAAGGAAATCCGCCTCGTTCGGCCGAATTTGGGTACTGATCAACGAGCCGATAATGTTTCCCGTGGCCGACAACGCCTGAAGCGAACCGAGCGCGATGGCGCGAAATCTCTCGGGCACACTTTCGGCTACCAGCGTGGTAGCCGCGCCGAACATACCGCCCACGCCCAAGCCGACGAGGAAACGGTAAGCCATGAAATCCCAGCCTGATTGAGACAGGCCGGAAAGGCCGGTAAATCCGGAATAGATCAGCAGGGTGAAGACCATCGTCTTCACGCGGCCCAGCCGATCGCTCATGACACCGAAGATGATCCCGCCGGTGGCCCAACCGATCATCATGCTTGCCGTGGCATAACCGGCCCAGTTCTTGACGATTTCGCTACTGACACCACCAAGCACCTCTTCTAGCGCCGGTTGCCGAGCAAGGGCAAAAATGCGCTGATCCATACAGTCGAATAACCAACCACATGAAGCGATTATGACTACTAACCAATGGTACCAGGTCAGCCCTTGATACCAACGTTGTGGGGTTTCAGACATCTAGCAATTTCTCCAATAAATGCCGGGTAAGGGTGAGGAGTATGCAGGCAGCCTATCAGGGTAATCGACCTGGACAGTAAAAGCAATATGCACTAGCCGATTTCATCACTCCCCAGTACCCAACGGCCTTTTATGCCTTCGCAAACTACAGTTTCCCGCTCCAATAGCGATTGCCGCTTGGGGCTTTTTATACGGGTGGATTGTGCCCAACAACAGTGGGGCTCGCCGGTTTGTGTTCGCCGTCAAACTTCATTACAATCATAATCACGAATTTGCTACCACCATCACTTTCACACCGAAGATCTGCCGAGGCAGTAAAAATGACCGGATATTTTCCCCAACTCCGTTTTTTTCACGCTGTTACATTGGTTTGCTTTGTCCTTTTAACTTTTCTTGCGTGTTCGAACGACCTGCAAGCGGAAGCCAAAAAGGAACTCTTCCACAATGAGGACAGCACCAACTTCTTTTACTTTCAGGAGATTCCCGACGGCAAGACCGCTATTGGCGAACTAATCGACCACTACATCGATGTCATGGCCGACGCCGGGGTAACCACGTTTTTGTGTAATACGAACGCTCGCCGCACAAACTATCACAGCGACGTGTGGGACACTTATTGGGGCAGCTACGATCCCGACGGTCCGGACGATCAGCCGTTTCTTAAGCCCATGGGGCCGGGTGGCGATAAAGAATATCGCAAGCTCATCGGCAACATGCTGAAAGTACATCAGCAGGGCATCGACTATCCGGCGCGTATCGCCGAGCGCTGCCGGCATCGTGGCATCTCACCCTGGATCACGCTGCGGATGAACGACTGTCACTTCAACCACAATCCCGCGCATCCATTCCATGGAACCTTTTGGAAGAAGAATCCGCAATTTGCAAGGAAGAACTGTACGGGCTACTTTGCGACTTGCCTCGACTATGCTCACCCCGAAGTCCGCGACTATTACATGGCTCTCATCGATGAGACACTGCGGCGTTACGACATTGACGGGCTGGAGTTGGATTTTATGCGAGAGCCGTATCTGTTCAGCGCCGGCAAGGAAGCCGAGGGCGCCGTGATTCTGACGGATTGGATACGGCAGGTGCGTAAAACAATCGATGCCGCGGCGGCCAGGCGTAGACATCCTATCAACCTGGGAGTACGCGTGCCCTCATGCCCCAAGACGGCATCGAAGATGGGGCTCAAAGCAGTCGACTGGGCCAAGCAGGGGCTGATAGATGTGTTGGTTGCCGCGCCTCGCTGGGACACACTCGAATTCGATATGCCTATCGAAGAGTGGAAGCGTTTGCTGGCAGGCACGAAAACAAAACTCCTAGGCGGACTGGAAGTTAATTATCGGCCGTGTAGCGGAGGAACTGCGTCATATGTTACGCCGGAAATAGCCACCGGCGCGGCCGTCTGCGTGCTTTCCCGCGGCGCCGACGCGGTCTACCTGTTCAACTATTTTCAAAACGGCCACCCTAAATGGGCCCCGGATGTTTATCGCAAAACGCTTAGCGACATGACGTCGTTGGATTCCCTGCTGAAGAAGCCGCGACGTGTTGGAGTGACCCACAGGGATATTGTCGCACCGGGCGAAAAGTATCGTCCACCCTTGCCGGCAAACGGAAAAGAAATAGTCTTTCCCTTCAGGCTTGGCCCCGTAATTGCAAAGAGCGTACCCTGTGAACTGTTGATCGGATTGGCGAGTTCGAAAGAATCCACTACACCGGCACCATCGGTGAGTGTAAACGGCAAGGCTTGTAAAGTAATTTCTGATACCGCGTCGAAAACCGCCGAACGACAGATCGTCTTCAGCGTGCCTCAGGAGGCGTTGAAAGCCTCCGGGGCACAAGAGGTGAAGATATCGGCCGCCAACGGCGAACCGCTCACGCTCGAGCGTCTGGAGATGTCTCTAGGGCCTTGAAAAACGGGATAATAGTGGCAATTTAGGTTAAAAAAATTCCGAAAATTCTCTGGTGATCAAAAAAACCGACCTTGACCCGAATTCAGAAATCCCATATTCTCGCCCCCTCAACGACTGAGGTTATCGATTGGTTAACGATTGATCGTGATCTCAGAAAATAGAACCATTAAATCCACGTGGATGGATCCGCACCTGGGCTGCTCGAGGAGGGTATGCCTGCGGGTCACGGAGCGCTAACCGTGAGCATGGATGCAAGCGGTACGCTTCGATTTAAAGAGTGAGTCGGCGCCAGGACTCATTCCCGACGGCGACCAATCGCTCCCGGAAACGAGTAGTGTCCTTTGCCCCCCTGGGACACAGCCTTTTCCGGGGGCTTTTTTATTTCTTGGATTTTTTCGCAAGCAATTCGTAGGCCGGGTTGTCACGGACTGCGAGCCTTAAGCTCTCGAATACTAACCCGAAGCGCAAGCGAGGGGGGGCGAGGTTTCCCCTTTTTCTCTCTCGCTTGCGTTTCGGGAGAGTATTCGATTCTCAGTTCACCCCCAGTTACACAAAAATCGCCTAAAAACAGCGGTTTCCAGCACCCCTCCCGCTGTGCAAATCTCCTGTTTCGTGTAGAATTCCCTATCGCACGCCCCATACTATGAAAACTTCTTCCCGTTTGCATTTCAAGGAGAATTCCAATGGCTCTGGGCTTTGGCATAATCGGTTGCGGCATGATCGCGAATTTCCATTCGAAGGCAATTAACGATGTCCGTGGGGCCAAATTGGTGGCCTGTTACGACAACGTTCCGGCGGCCGCCGACCGCCTGGCCAACTCTACCGGCTGTCGGGCCTATCATGACTTGAAAGCAATGCTAGCTGATCCGGACTTGGATGTTGTGACTATCGGCACGCCTAGCGGTGCCCACATGGATCCAGCCGTGGCTGCCGCACGGGCCGGAAAGCACGTGATTGTGGAAAAACCACTGGAAATAACGCTTAAACGTTGCGACAAGATCATCAGCGAGTGCGAAAAGGCGGGCGTGGTTCTCTCGACCATCTTCCCCTCGCGGTTCCACAATTCCAGCGTAGAGATAAAAAAGGCGATCGACCAGGGCCGTTTTGGTCAACTCTCGGCCGGCGACACATATGTCAAGTGGTATCGCACGCAGGAATACTATGACAGCGGTGCCTGGCGAGGTACCTGGGAGCTCGATGGGGGCGGAGCCCTGATGAATCAGGCTATTCATAGCGTTGACCTGTTGAGCTGGCTGATGGGTCCGGTGAGTGAAATTCGAGGCCAGGTCTCTCTGTTGGCCCACAAGCGAATCGCCGTCGAAGACCATGCAGTTGCCACTCTGAAATTTGAGAACGGCGCTCTGGGCGTAATCGAAGCCAGTACGGCGATTTATCCCGGCTATCTGAAGCGGGTGGAAATCCACGGATCGACCGGATCGGCCATGATGGAAGAGGAAGACATCGTCAAATGGGACTTCAAGAAAAAACGAGCCAGTGATAAAACCATCCATGCGAAGATGGCTGGACGGCTCAGCGGTGGGGGTGGAGCGGCCGATCCAGCGGCAATTGGACACCATGGCCATACACACCAGTTCCAAGACGTCGTAAAAGCCATCAAAAATGGCACCAAACCAGCTATCGACGGCCATGAAGGCCGCCGATCAGTGGAGATTATCCTGGCTATCTATAAGGCCTCGGAGACCGGGAAGGCTGTTTCATTGCCCCTGAAGAGTGATCCGGTGCTTAAGGTCAGAAAAACGGGCGTGGGTGGCTAGAGTGATTGAATCGGGCTTGGTCAAAAAGCCGATTCTTTGTAGGAATGTAGTTGAAAAAAGTTGGCATCGGCAAAGGGAGGGCGAAGCTCCTGCTGAGCCGAGAGTCGTATTCGGTTCAGCAGGAGCTTCGCCCTACCTGGATACTGGATACTATTACCATCTATTAGACGCACCCTACACTAGTCGTCAAATTCCAGGGAGGGAGTGGACGTGACTATCAAAAAACCCCTTGTCGATTATGCAGCTTACATGGTTGTGCGTGTGTTCATCTGCGTAATTCAGGCAATTCGGATAGAAACAGGACATGCTATTGCTCGCGGCTTGGCGTGGCTGGCCGGCGATGTTTTTCACATTCGTGGTAAGGTTTTGGGCGAGAATCTCCGCCATGCTTTTCCCGAGTTATCAGCGGATCAGCACGCTCGCATTACACGCGAAATGTGGGAACACCTTTTTTTGTTGGTCGTGGAAGTGGCGCATACTCCGCGAAAAATCCACGAGACCAACTGGCGTGATTTCATTGGCTTAAGCGGCGCGCCTATGGTTGTTCGCGAACTGCTTTCCGACCGGCCCACGATACTGGTGACCGCACACGTGGGTAACTTCGAGGTGGGCGGTTATATTTTGGGAATATTCGGATTTCCCACCTATACCGTTGCACGCACGCTCGACAATCCGCACATCGACCGTTTTGTCAACGATTTTCGCGGCAAGACGGGGCAGTTCATTATTCCCAAGAACGGCGGCTTCGATCAGATCGTGTCGGTTCTGGAAAACAAGGGCGTAATGACCTTTCTGGCCGACCAACACGCCGGACGTAAAGGATGTTGGGTAGAATTTTTCGGCCGACCGGCTTCAGCCCATAAAGCCATCTCGCTGCTTTCACTCGACTACGACGCGCCCATCGTTGCTTCTTATGCGCGTCGCATGGACAAGCCCCTGCAGTTCCAGGTTTGTTCCACGGCGATCCGCGCCCCGCGCGATTCGGAGGGCCTGCCCGCGACCGTAAAGGAACTGACGCAATGGTACACCAAGCAGTTGGAAGACTTCGTTCGCGAGGTTCCCAATCAATACTGGTGGATCCATAACCGCTGGAAGGATCCCCGCCCGCGACGGAAGAAAAAGGCGGCGAACGAGAAAAAAGCGGCGTAGGCGGGCGAGTTGCGGTTTTTCGATTCTTATGATGTATCTTCCTCGCGTGTTACATATTCGCGAGTTTCTTGCAATGTTGCACGTTTATCAAGTAGGTTCCCGTCTTGGTAGACAGGTTGCGTTGTGCTACCAATGTAGACGGGCATAACCTGGATATTCGTTACTGTCCCATCGCGATTGTTGCGTGTTATGCTCTTGCCGGCTGCTTCTGCATACTATTCTTTATATGGTATCGGTGTTTGTGTTTTGAGCGACACTACGATTATTTGTTTTACCAGGGAACGTTTGATTGAGCGATGCTTTGTTTGGCCGGCGGCTTTTTTCAATGGAATGGTATGTCGGGAGAATTAAGAATTCTTCGAGAAGTATCGCTGTATGAGAGTATCGATGAGAGTTGCATTTCAAGCGGCCTTCAATGCCGTTATTGGTTGGTTTATACCTCCGCGCTTACGCGCTGGTGATGTGGATCTGCTGCGCCGCGCCCGACTTGTGGTTTCTTTTTGCTGGATGCTGTTTTTGCTGGCGATCATTTTTTCCGCGGCTTATTATTTTGCCAACAGCCTGATTGGTGCTGTCGCCCTTCTCGCGGGTGCCGGTGTGGGAGTGTTTGCTCTATGTGTTATGCGGTTGACTGGATCGTGTTTAATATCGGGCAATCTGATCACCGCGGCTTTTCTCGGCGTGCTGACCGCACTGACCTGTCGCACGGGAGGTCACGGGGCTGTCGCGCTGGCGTGGTACGTGGGAGTGCCGGTTGTAGCCCTGAGTATGGTGGGCCGACGCTCGGCCGTTTTTTGGTTGGTGGTTACGACATCGGGATTAATGGTATTCTATATTCTCGACTATATTGGCTACTCCTTTCCGCAAGATGTGGCTCCCGACTATTATGAACTGTTGTATCTATTGAGTATGATTGGTGTTGTCGTGCTTATGTTCGGCCTAACGCTCTTATATGAGACGGCTAAGGACCAGGCATTTGCGGAACTCGAAAATGCCAAGGAAAGCATACAGCGGGAGAAAAGCTTTTCGGATTCGTTGATTGCCAGTTTGCCCGGTATCTTTTATCTCTTTAATGCCGAGGGAGAATTTTTGCGTTGGAATGAGAATCTCGAACGAGTTTCGGGATATTCGGCAGAAGAAATCTCAGAGAAGGCGGCTGTTGACTTTTTCGGCGAACATCAGCGAAATCTTATTGAGCGGAGCATTGAAGAAGTATACACAAAGGGATATTCCGCGCCGGAAGCGGATATTCTCAACAAAGACGGAACAGAGATTCCGCATCTGTTCAGCAGCACTCGAATCATTCTTGACGGCAAACCGCACCTTGCCGGAATGGCAATCGATATTACCGAGCGCAAGCAAGTCGAGGAGGCATTACGGGAAAGCGAAGAGCGGTTTCGGCTTTTCGCCGCGGCTTCGGGGCATGGCTTTGGAATGGGATGCCTGGAAGGACGAGTGATATTTGCAAACGCCGCCACGATTCGGCTCGTCGAGGAGGAATCGGAAGATACGTTCATAGGCAAGTCCTTTTTCCAGTATTACGATCCGGAGGATGTGGAGCGCCTCGAGAACGAAATTCTGCCGATTGTTCTGGAAAAGGGACTGTGGGTGGGAGAAATTCCATTGCGTACCGCAAAGGGGAATCAGGTTCTCACTGAACAGAATATCTTCCTGGTTCGCGATGAAGGAGAAGAGCCCGGAATTGTCGGTAACATCATTACCGACATTACCGAGCGAAAACGGAGCGAAGTGGAACTGGCCAAAGCCAGAGATGAAGCCGAGGCCGCCAACTGTGCCAAAAGCGAATTCCTCGCCAATATGAGCCACGAAATCCGCACGCCCATGACGGCCATTTTGGGATTCACCGACATTCTAAAGGGCACTTTAACCGATCCTGATCAGTTGGATGCCGCCGCTACCATCGAGCAGAACGGCCACTACCTGCTTGGAATCATCAATGACATTTTGGATCTGTCCAAAATCGAGGCCGGTAAGATGGAAGTCGAGCATATACAATGCTCGCCCCACCAGATTCTTTGCGAAGTCGTTTCGCTGATGCGTGTGCGAGCCAATGCGAAGAACTTGCCTCTCGAAATCGAGTATGAAGGTCCCATACCACGGACGATTCAGTCGGACCCGACTCAACTCCGACAGATTTTAATCAATCTTATCGGCAACGCCATCAAGTTTACCGAGGTTGGACAGGTCCGCTTGGTGACTCGGCTCTTACATGCCCATAGCGATGAGCCGAAAATGCAATTTGATGTGGTCGATACGGGCATCGGTATGAACGAGGAGCAAATCGACAGGCTGTTTAAGCCGTTCCACCAGGCCGACACATCCACAACTCGCAAGTTCGGTGGGACGGGCTTGGGATTGACTATCAGTAAACGCCTGGCTGCCAAACTCGGTGGCGATATCACGGTCAAGAGTGTTCCGGATCGAGGCAGCACATTTACGCTTATGATTAAAACCGGCCCGTTGCAGGATGTTAAGTTGCTCAACAGTCCGACTGAAGCTCAACTACCGGCAAAGGATGAGGATAAATCCAACGCGTCTTCGGCCAAGCTGGATTGCCGTGTGCTGCTGGCCGAGGACGGTCCCGATAATCAACGGCTGATAGCGTTTCTACTGCGTAAAGCCGGTGCCGATGTTGTGGTGGCCGTCAACGGCAAGATCGCCCACGACCTTGCCCTGAAGGCGCAAAACGAAGGAAAACCCTTCGACGTGATACTCATGGATATGCAAATGCCCGTCATGGATGGATACGATGCCACAACCCGTCTCCGCGAAGCGCGTTACACCAGCCCGATCATTGCGCTCACCGCGCATGCCATGAGCACCGACCGCGATAAATGCCTGGCCGCCGGTTGCGACAATTACATGACCAAGCCCATTGAACGCGAGCAACTGGTTTCAATGGTGGCCGAATACGCCAAGATGGGAATGTCGAATGTTGAAACCAGAATGAGGAAAGAAGGACGAATGTCCAATGACTAAATTGTAGGCCGGATCATGATCCGCCAATTACGGCCTAAATTTGAAATCCCAAGTCTTCAGTCTTCAGTCTTATGTCTTATGTCTTATGTCTTATGTCCCACATCTGACAACTGAAAACTGAAAACTGAAAACTCACTCCCCCCCTTAAAATAAGGAGTCGGAAAAGTGAATAAAATTGTAGCGGTAATCCTCATAATTGCGGCCGTGGCCGCGCACTTCACGTTTTGCGAATGGTATTTCCCCAACGAGCTGCGCGAGGTTAGCCAGTCGGATTACGAGCGTACTATCTATTTCAGCGGCTCCAGTGGACATCGCCGCAGGACAACTTTCAACGACAATGTCTTCCTCCTGGCCAAACCGACAAGCAACCGGGACGAGGCCCTTTTGTGGGGCGTTGTACTTCCAGCGGCCCTCGCCGGCGGCGGGCTGCTGGTATTTTATTCTTGGAAAAAATTTCAGGATCCTTCCGCTTGATCGCAATAAAGTGTGGTTCTTTGTCATTTGTAATGGCTAATATCGGATCCCGAAATCGTTAGCCCGGCCGCCCGCGGCCGGCGGGCATGTTTTCGACTATGTGTGTCAGTACGAAGGTGCTTGGTTCGTCGCCATGTCAAGGAGTGGTTTCACAGGTTTATATAAACGGGAGTATGGTCAACACCTATCGTTTAGTGATTAGGTCAGGGCAAAAGCGAGAGTGACTCGCTAAATTTACTCCTGCTTGCGAAATCATGCTGCTATTGGTATACTGATCCTTGTGTTCCATATGTCGGTATGCCGTGGGCGTGAAACTAAAGCAATATGATATTTCTCGTTTCAAGCATGTCCGCGATCGAATTCTCGTTCTTCGCGACAATCAATGGGTGCAATTCATGGGCGATATCTCCGTGGAACAGTCGGACAAGGATAACCGGAGTGCGCGAATTTTCCGGTCCTCGGCAGGTTGCTTGCTGTTTCTTCTGGGGGCGTGTGTTCTGGCTTGGGTGCTAATTGTCTACGGTCGCGCACCATTGTTGGCCTCTGGGATTTTAGCTGCCACGATCGGCTGGTTGTTCTATCGCTGGGCCGATTTTAATCACTTCGGTGTCCTCCTCTGGTGCTTGGCGACAGTCGTGTCCTATGCGGCCATTGAGAACCAGACGAGCATCAACGAGGGGGATATGGTGCTGCAAGTCGCAAACATCGTTGGTATGCTTTCTTATATGGCTGCCGCGATCGCCTTCCTGGTTGCTGCCGTGCGTTGTCGTGCACGGCGAGGCAGAAATCTCGCTGGACTTGCACTGGTCCTCTTCTCGCACGTCTTCTGGTGCCTGGAAGCATCCGAGATACATCGGCATATCGCATTTCAGGAGGAGATTCAGGAAACCACACGGACACTGATAGATCTTCATCGGCTGGGCAACGAGGTCGAGTCGTTTCGTGTCCAGTTTGGGCGGCTCCCGCACGATGAAGAAGAACTAGTCCGCTTTCGTAGAAAACCAATGCCGTTCCATTGGGACAAATACCGCTACAGTTATTATCTAACGGACAACAATCACTACAACTTGAGTTGCAGTGTCAACAGTCCATGGGGTCGAAATTGGGACCTTTGGGGCTATATTTTACACTACTATGGCCCTACCTCGACAAGGCGTATCCATGCAGAATTGTTCTGAAAGCGAACCGAACCCAAGATCGACCTCGTCCGGTAGCGACTTGCAAGCACTGAACCTGCTTCAGCGCCTTGTTTTAGGGATTCTGGGACTACTACTTCTTGCCGCTATCGGTTATCTGACCGTGACGTTGAAACAAATCGTCGATCAGAAGGGCGGCCGGGCAATCTTGCGGCAGCGCGAGGCGGCGATGGACCAGCAGATTCAGGAACTGCAAGAGCGTAAGATCGATTGTCTGGTCAATCCCGATCCGGCTTTTCTTGACGAGTTATTTTCCGATGCAGGCTGTGTTGAGAACCTCACGACCCTTTACCTCGGCAGCGAGGTTTCCGATCCACGACTGGCACGGTTGCGGGACTCGCCGAATCTGAAGAGTCTCATTTTCTACTGGTCGGAGGATCCAGGTGTCTTTCTGGGGCATTTTCGTGGTATGACGTCGATCGAGGAGGTGAGCCTTGATCGGAGCTACGTCTCGCGTGAGGGGATCGAGGATCTCGCCAGCCTGCCGAAACTGAAATCACTTTGTCTCTCGATGCGTGGTCTTGACGCGAGTGACTTCGAGAGCCTAAAGGGCCATTCCTCGATCGAAAATCTATTCCTAACGGAGGCGAAGTGTGATGAACGATTGATTCCGATTTTGCAGAGTCTGCCTCGGCTGAAGAACGTCACGATCGAGTTGCGGGACGGCGAAACAGCGAAAGAGCTTGAAAAATCACTTAGCCTGGCGCTGCCCGACTGTGAATGCTCTGTCCAGTCTTGGGGACGTTAGCGGACCGTTGATGCCACCGATGGTGCTGTTCTTCGATGATTGATGTTCTGTGTTTGAGGGAAGACCTTTGCCATAGGAAGAGATAGCGACAGCATCCAACAGTAGACCGAAAACGGGGGCAGGCTACTTTTCATTGCCGCCTTTTCTTTACCCAAGAATTGCAAGCCCGTTAAGATCCTGAGTTTTGAGTCGGCGGTTTGTTCTGTGACTGCGCCTTGATCGCGGACTTTACTTCCACCGTGCGAAGCTTCCCATCGCGTTCGATGAGCATTTGCAGCGGGCCTTTGCCTTCGTTCACTCTTTTAGCGAATTCGGCAGTATCTTTGAAGCGTTTGCCGTCCAGACGGTAAATACGGTCGCCCGTTGTCAGGCCGGCGTGGGCGGCGGGCATGCCTTCGACTACGTGGGTGAGAACCACGGTGCCCGGTTCGGCGTCGTCTTCCCGCCAGAAGATGCCTAGCTTCAGGGGTTTTGAAGGCGAATCGAGCGATTGGGCATAATATTGCTCGTTGGATTGGGGCTGTTCGCCGCGAGAGGCCTCGCGGAATTGGGATACTTGCTCGGCGTTTGCCAAGTTGTCGGCCGTGGCGAATACCAGGCGGGCCACTCGTTGCATGCCCGGGGCGTTGATTAGTTCGGCGTCGTCGCGGGGAGTGTGGAGTTGTTCGTGCCTGCCCGTGTTGAACATGATGGCGGGAATGCCGGCACTATAGAATGAATAGTGATCGCTGCGCATCTTGATCTTTTCCGTGAAATGGATCGTCAGGTCCGGATTGAGCGTCGAGAGCAAGCGACGCAATCCGAAGCCGGAGCGGCAGGCGTGTATCCTGAGTTTATCGTTGCGCAGGCGTCCGATCATGTCCATGTTGATCATGAAGACGACTTGAGTATCAGACGGCGCGGGATTGCGAACCCAGTGCATCGAGCCCAACAGACCACTTTCCTCGCCGTCCCATGCGGCGAAGAGTATCGTGCGTCGCGGCGGTGTGGGGAGTATTGAAAAGGCCTCGGCCAGTTCCAGCAGCCCGGCGATGCCGCTGGCGTTGTCGTCGGCGCCGTTGAATATCTGGCCCAAACGGCGCATGCCGAGGTGGTCGTAGTGCGCGCCGATAACGATCATTTCGGCTTTGAGCTTCGGATCGCTGCCGGGCAGTATTGCCAGAACGTTGCGGTAACGGTTCGAAAACGGCTGAAAGTAATCGCCGTTGCCGTCGGATTCTTCGGCGTCGCCGGGTGTGAGGCCGTATTTTGCGTACTCTTCGGCGATGTAGCGTCCGGCCGCGCGGCTACCTTGGGTGCCGGGCTTGCGGCCTTGCAATTCGTCGTCGGCCAGAAAATCGACGTGTTGTTTGAGCGTTTCGGCAGTGATCGAGTCCACTGCCGTTTGGTAGGCGGCGGTAGATTTTGGCTTTTCGCCCGGAATGTTGCGTTTTTCGGCATGTAGAGGTGATGCCCAAGAGATTAACGCGATACCAGCGACAATCGCGGCCAGGAAAGGCGGCAAAGCGTGGAAAAGGTGTTTTTTTTGTGTGCCGGTTTTCATTGTTTTCCAGTTGTTTTAACTCGGAATTGGACTTTTGCAAAATTGCGAGTCAAGGGCACATGTAAAAGAAAGCTTTGCGAAGCGAAGGTTTCTTTTACATTGTCTTGATTG
>JAFGTN010000064.1 GCA_016934075.1 Pirellulales bacterium | reverse complement strand
CTAAGTGCCCTTGACTCGCAATTTTGCAAAAGTCCAGTCTGTCGCGAAAAAGTCTACCCCCCCTCCTCAACAGCCTCCACCAAAACCCTACTCCCGTGTACTTCCGAAATGACCACCTCGGCACCAGCATCGATGCGTTCTCCATCGGCGATAACATCCACTAGTTTATCCCCAAAGCGAGCCTTTCCGGCCGGATTCAGCCGCGTGATTGTTACCCCCCGCTTTCCGATCATGTCCTCAAAATCCGCCAACGCCTCGCGGCGTCTGATCAGTTCCTGCTCTTTGCCGGAAATGGGCATCAGCATTACACGGTTAAGGATCGGTGCCCGCGGCAGCCACAGGTTCAATAAATATGCAAGCACGAAAATTCCGAACCCGGCACCCGCTACCACCAGTAATGACGTCTGCATCTGCCCGAGTTGATAGGCGTTCTGCGGTAAAAACGATCGCTGGCAGGCCAGCACAAGCGACACGAAAACCAACAGCCCGCCGCCAAACCCGAATATCCCAAATCCTGGGATCACAAACACCTCGACCAACAGGCATCCCAACCCGGCCACGAACAGAAGCACCTCCAGCCACTCGGCCGTTTGTCCCAAAAACCGGCTCCAGAAGAACAACACGAAACACACGGTGGCGATAAACGCCCCCAGCCCCATTCCCGGCGTATGCAGTTCCGCGTACAAAGCGGCTCCGCCGATCATCAACAACAAGGCCGCCACGCCCGGCGAGGACAGAACCTCGATCAGATAATCCGTCCATCCCGGCGCGGTCAGTCTGGGATCGTTCTCCAGACCATAGAGCGATTTGAAACTTGCGAAACTCTCAACCGTATGGTTCGCCAGGCGTTGCTCCACGGCCGTCGTGCCGTCGGCACTATAGGGCTTGCCCGGCCTGGTCACTTCTTCGCCCTTGATCCACTCGTTCACATGCGGTTGTTCTTCCAACTCCGCCGTGCAGAAATACTCGTCGACCCCGTTACGAGTGTATCTCGAAACTTCCAAGTTCGGATCCAACATGGCCGCCGGCAACGACCATGACCGCGACTTGTTTTTAGAGAGCTCTTCCTGCAGGAATTCCCGCGTGCTGGTTATCTCCATGTCGGAAAGCACGTGCGCCCCCGATCCGCCCAACACGGCTTGCGGAAACATCACAACCTGGTCGCAAGCCATCGCGATCAACGATGCGTCCGACAGCGCCTGCGAAGGTATATATGCCACGGTGCGGACCTGGTTGGTGGGCAATTCGCTGAGGAATTCCGCCAGTCGCTTGCTATCCACCGGCGAACCTCCGGGGCTGTCAATCCAAATGCAGATGAAATTCGCCTCATCCTTGCGTATCGCATCCTCTATCATGCCCATGGCGCGGTTAACCGTCTTGGCCGTGATCGCATTACGCAGATCGATTCGCACAGCGCGCCAGCCTTCGACCAGCAATACATCTTCCTCGACCGTCTCCGGCGGCAGTTCCAAGGCCCTGGCCGCGTCGGTTGGACTTTCGGGCAGATAGCTCACAAAACCCAGCCGCCGCGCTTCTAAACCCGTGAATTGTGCCGCCTCACCGCGCGGCACCAGCACTTTTTGCGACTTGATCGCGCGATGCTTGCGCAACTCTTCAAGCCCCTCTGGAAAAACGAACTCCCGGCCCAGTTCGGTCTCCACCTCGAGCACTTCCAGTTCCGGGTCGAGCATCGCCAAAGCCAACTCCACCTGCACCGTACGCCGCCGGCTGGCGATCTCCCGATAAAAAGCACGCACCGAATCGTCGATCCGCTCTTCGTCAATACCCGCCGTGCCTATTGTGGCGCCAGGGGCCATGATGATCTCGTCGCAAGCCAGCGCCGCCAGCACCGCGTGTCCCTTGATCGACTTGGGAATATAAGCAACCGTCGTCGCCGCATTCAGGGCGTCGCTCGACAAATATCTCGCAAGATCCACACAAACGCCCAACTTGCTGCCACGACCGAACTCGTCTTGCCCGTCGGGTATTTGAAACTGAAAAATCAGAACCGGTCGGGCTTGCTGCTTTTCGGCATCCTGCAGAACACGGCTAACAAACCGCTTCACAAGCCGGTCGGTCTTGGCGGTAATCGGCAAAGCAATCTCGACCATCCGCCCCAAGCGCGCAGGCGTCTGGACCTTAGGCTTCTCGGCTTTGGGCGTCTGGGTTTTGAGGGCCTGGGACTCGGCCGGTGGCGATTGGGCCGATTGTTCCACCGTGGATGCCTTCGTTTCCGCCGGGTTCTTGGCCGCCGCCACGGACCCCAAAACGCCCAACAACAGCACCATGCTCAGCACGGCTTGCAGGACAATGAGGACACGTTTTTCCGACCAGGTGTCTGACATTTCTCGGTTCCCGCCAATAACTATAGAAACTTATTGATACTGATCTACCCCATAATCTTGGCCAGACTATGAATCCGTCCAGAGTGTCCCGTATATATTATATTCGTCCGAAGCTTATCAGTATTGAACAAGTCGCGCAATGAATTATAGGAGCGACATACCCTGAGCGTCAATTCGTGGGATGGGGGAGCCTGTAACGATAACGCGTGGGTAATTGTTAGACATTTTTCGGGGAAAAAAGATCCCAAGATCCCCCAAAAGGGCCTTCGCCCTACCAAAGCCCGATATGACAAAACCAACGGCCTGCTACCGCCGTTTGTCGGCCTCGGGCTGCGAACTCATGCGAGCCGGTTGCCCTCGCTCTTTCTCGACGACCTTCTTCCAGCCGAAGGGTGTCCGCGCCGCAAAGGGATCTCCCTTGAGAAATCCCAGCGGGTCGTTGATCACGATGTCGTAGAACTCGAACGAATCGCGGTTGAAGTTCGTCTGACCGTCGTAGCTGGTGGCAAACATCTGAATGCCCACCGGTAGAAGATCCTTCCCACCGAGTATGATCAGAACCTGCTTGAAACTGGCCGCGTCGTGCTGGTGGCGGGGAAAAGCCTCGATCCAATACTGATCCTTCACCCCCGGCGGTGGCGCCACCGCGCGAAGCCAGAAACGTCTCTTCATTTTCTCCGCGCTGGCCGTGAAAATAAACGGCAAGGGCCCGTCCTCGATGGCCTTGCCCTGCAAGTCGGGCGGCAGCTCATATTCCTTTAACGTCCGCTCTTTATATTCGTACTGATAAACCGACTTCCCGTCACAAATCCACTGCTCGGGCCGGTCGCCCTTGACCTGGAACAGGCCCTTGTCGGGTCGTTCATATTTTATCGTCCCTTCGTCGACTTGCATGGGTTTGCCGTCCTTGGGGCCGAAAACCGTGTCGTATTTATAACGCCGCACCGACGAAGAAAATTTATCGATCATCTTGTTCTTCGCCTCCCAAGCCGCCAACAACTGGTCGATGTACTTCTGCTGTTCGGGCGTTAGCACAAACGGCGGCTGAATCGGGCGAGGCTGGTTCGCGCCCGCCGCGGCTGGTTGTGACTGCGCCGGTTGCCGTACGGCCGGCGTCCTCGGTTGGCTAAGCGGACGCGACTCATTCGAACCGGCCTGTTGGGCCATGGCGGCGGACACAAATAGAATGCCCACAAAGAAAACGATTATCGTCGATAAGCTGCTGCGATTCACTTCGGGTTCCCTCCCTATCTGGATATGAAAGTCGGTCACTCAGTGTAACACCTACTGCTTCACCGACATATATCGATTTGAGAAGTTCAGTGGCAATCCATCTCCTTCAGACAGTTCTATGCAGTTGAGGAAAGGCTCACGCTATACCCACCCAACAGTGTGGGTTAAAACAGTTCCTTCAATGGTTGACTAAAGTAGTGCTAGCGGCTAGCATGAAGCAATCGTTCGAGGTGTAAAGGCTATCGCTTGACAATTCTACGACGAAGGGTGCAGTGCCCATGACAAAGCAATTATCGCTCTGCTGTTTGGCCATACTACCGGCTCTCTCATTCGCAACCACCAACATCCAAGCCGGTTTGATCGATTCAGCCACCAGTTTCTCCGCGGCAACCACCTGGGATGGCTTTGGCGACGATTTCTCGCCCGAATGGGAAGGTGAGACGACCACCGTGACCGACTGGATGTACCTGAATCCCGGATCTGGATGGATTACTTCCGGCACTTTGGACGGTACCGTTGACGTTTCCGACTTGGGAATTCTTGCCACAAATTATGGCCGTCGGAAAACCGGCCGTTGGGTAGAATCCGGCGGCCACTGGGAAACCCATCCGACGGTGCGGCAGCTTTCGGCGCAATCATCCAACCACGCCCTGAACTCGACGTGGCTCCACGTCGACGGGCATACATACACGGCCGACAAAAACGAGAGCGACGAGCCGGAACTGGCCCGTTATGCCTCTCTGCTCACACAAAGCGGTACGCTACTGGCAAACGCTTCGGCGATTTCCTACAAGAATACCGCTTTCGGCGACGACGAATTTTCGGCCGATGGCCGCGTATCGGCCGTGGCCATACTGTCGAATGCCGCCGAAGAAGCCACCGCCTCAGCGACGGGTCGTTGCGAGTTGGAAGCATCCTACGAGCTCGATCAAGAAACAGCTTTCTCGCTGGACATCGATATCGCCCGACTCGGCGAAGTTGAATTCAGCTTCACGGCAACCGACAAAGCGACGGGCGAAGTGGCCTTTTCTTTCGCCCCCGCCGAAACCGGAACCCAACAGCAAATCACAATGAATGGCCTGCTAGAAGCCGGGCAGTACAAGTTCTCCCTGGACTGCCTGGCAGACGCCTCAATCTCTTCCAATGGTCAACTCGACCCCGGCGGCCAGGCCATGTTCGATATATCGTTGGACCTCGAAGAAGAATACATACAGGTCTGGATACCGGAGTATGTGTGGGTTACCGGTTACAGTTCGAGTTATTTTAATGGTGGCGGCACTGTAGAGGTCTACGATCTCGGGGAACTGGCCACGAACTATGGAACGGTAGTGTCTGACGCCGCTGTCCCCGAACCAAGCATGCTCTGCCTGTTGTTGCTGGGCGCAATCACCTGTCTTGCCACACGCAGACGCGGTTCTTCTTCGCCCAGTTGATTCTCGCCAGCAATATGTCGCCGTGCCACTCCCAGGTGACACAAGAATTATTACACACTCCTAAACACCTCAACCACCCAACTGCCCATTGCCCCAAGCTCGCAGCCCACTGCCCACAAGAAACAGAAGCGGCCCTGAGTGATAATACTCGGGCCGCTTGTTTTTCGTTAAGTGACGTTTTTACGTCGCTACCAGCAACTGCGATTATTTGCAGCACTCGGCGGGCTTGCAGCACTCGACCGGCTTGCAGCAGGCGGGCTCGCAGCAGGCGGGCTCGCAGCAGCACGGCTCGCAGCAGCAGCAGCAGCAGCGAAGCTTCGCACGCAGACGCGCCAGCAAACCCGGGCGGCAGCAGCAATCGCAGCAGCACGGCTCGCAACAGGCCGGCTCGCAGCAAGCGGGAGCACAAGCCGGAGCACAAGCAGGCTCACAAGCCTTCGCACAAGCAGGCTCACAACAAGCGGGCGCACAGCAGCTGCCACAACGGCCCCACTTCAGCAGGCCCGCGTCAGCGGTCGAGGCGCTGACCAGCACAGCCACAACGGCCACGGCCAACACCGCAGAAAGAAAACGACGTTGCATGGGAGGTACTCCTTTAGAGAAACCGGAGGGGACACACACTAAAAAACTGTGGAATCGGAAACGTTCACGCTGATCCTACGCTCACCTATCGACGACCACGACACATGACTTTTAGCCAGATGCCCCAGTTACACCACAGTTCGTAAATCCTGCGGCCGTTTGTGGCGCGAGAATCGGATGTACCGGGTCTGTCGATTGACACCGGATCGTCCGTCAACCGCGACGCCCCAACAAACCAACCCATCGACACCGTCTATCAAGATCAACCCGATCGCTCTAAACGATACAACCCCTCCCAACACAGACTAGTGCCCACGCTTCGCCAAACCACCCCCGAAAACGCTACCGCAGTTCTTTCCACAGCGCCCTATTCTTACATGAAACCCCCTTAGCCCGCACGATGCCCACACCATGTGAGAAACACCTATCATGATCACCACCAACGCCCTCTACTCCCCCCTGGCGACCGACCCCGACCTGAGCGAAATCGTCGCTATGTTCGTCGAGGAAATGCCCGAGCGGATCACGATGATCCACCAACTGCTCGACGCCAACGACTGGCAGGGATTACGCCGGGCCGCCCATCAGCTCAAGGGCTCCGCCGGCAGCCATGGCTTCGACGCGCTCACACCCATGGCCGCCCGAGTCGAAAACGCCGCGACCGGCACCGACGAAGAGCAGATCCGTCGCGACGTCGACCAACTGATCCAGATGTGCACCCGCGTCCGCGCCGGCATCCCCCAATGAACCCCCGGCGCCCAACGGACCAGCTCCCGCCTAGTGCTTGGTCAACGCCTCGCCTTGGCGTTGCGTGCCACTGGCTGCTTGTCAGCCAGTGCTCTCCACACGGTTGTGTGCCACTGGCTCCGCCAGTGCAAATCCACACGGCCTCGGAACTTAGGAAGCACTAACCGAGCCAGTGCCACCCTACACAAGCGTGCCACGGCAGCAAATTGCATCAACGATCCTTTCGCAACACGTTACGCCGGCTCAGCAGACGACGCCGGAGGCGTCATAGCCATTAGCCCCGTGGTCGCGAAGCG
>JAFGTN010000632.1 GCA_016934075.1 Pirellulales bacterium | reverse complement strand
TAAACTTCCGGAAAAACACTGCTGGACAAGCCAGCAGTGGCACCCAAAACCTACGAATCCGAATTTTTCAACGGGCTGTTAGAGTAGGCCTATTATCGCATGGCGGCGCGCGCGGCGTCAAGCACGCGCGTGCGGGCGATCTCCAGCGTCTCACAAATAAACGCCCCGGCGGCTGCTTTATGACCCCCTCCACCGAACTGCTCGGCCAGTTTCGCGCAGTCTACATTACAGCGGCTGCGGAAGCTTATCTTGAAGCCGCCATCAGGTTGTTCAACCAGAATAATTGCCACTTGCGTGCCCTTGACGGCCAACGTCATGTTGATCACGTCCTCGCTGTCCGTAGGCAAAGCTCCGGCCGCCTCGAAATCCTTGCGTTCGATGTACGTATAGATCAACCGGCCGTCGAGGTCGGTTTTGACTCGCGAAAGAACGATCCCGATGAGGATCAGACGACCGAGGGTTTCTTTTTCGTTGAGTTCGGCATACACCCGTTCGGGTACGGCCCCGGCATCGACAAGCCTGGCGGCCAGGCGGTATGAGTCGCTATTGGTAGAGGAGAAATGCAACCAGCCGGTGTCGGTCACAATCGCCGCAAAAAGCTGTGTAGCCATCTCGGGCGTGAGTTCCACGCCCAGATGCTCGGCGGCCTCGGCCACGATCCGACCTGTAGCTTCAGACGAAGACTCCTTGAAAACCCTGGCGCCGATGTCATCTCCGCTTTGGTGATGGTCGATCACGATCTTTTGGGCTTTGGTGTTTCGAATCAACTGCTCGACATGGCTGAGCTGTGCCCAGGCCGATGTGTCGAGTATCACCATGGCATCGAACGCTTCGAGTTGCTCGGGCGAAAATTCGTTGAGATGGCGAATGCGATTACGAGGATCTATCCAGTGCAGGTTGGGCGGAACATCGTATCCCAGCACAATCTCGACTTCCTTGCCCAAGCGCTCCAACACAGTCGCCATGGCCAGCGTACTACCCAACGCATCGCAGTCCGGACGGATATGAGTAGTCAGTAAAAAGCGATCGTGCCGTTCAACGTACTCGTTGAACTCCGACCAGTCTATTTTATAATCCGAATCGCTTGAATTGGATGAAGACGTCATAAGGGTCTTTCCATTGCATAAGAAACATAAAACCTAATTGTCATTTCCTTCTGCCCTCTGCCCTCTCCTCAAAAATTTCCACAACGGCACGAATATCACGACCAACCTGCTCAATAAGCAGTTCGACCGATGCATACTTTTTCGGTCCGCGGAGTCTCTGAAATACTTCGATTTCCACTTCTTGGTCATAAAAATCCTCGCCGGCTCCGATTAAATGCGCTTCGACCTTAAGATTATCCTCGTCGAAAGTGCAATTCGGGCCGATATTTAAGGCAGCCGGCCAGTTCCTGAGCCCGATCCAGGCTCGTGCGGCGTAAACGCCATGTCCCGGCAGCAGTGTATCTATGTTATCGAGATTAAGTGTGGGAAAACCGAGCTTGACGCCCCGTCCTTCGCCGTGGACAACGCGTCCGCGTATCCGATACGGCTCGGTGAGCAAACGGTTGGCCCGCTCGATTTCGCCCTGAGCTACCAGTTTCCTGATCCGTGAACTGGAAACGATGCCGCCATCTACGACTATCGGATTAACTACATCGAGAACCAATCCGTTTTCTATACATAATTGGCCCAACAACTTGATATCGCCTTGTCTTTTGTGGCCGAAAAAGAAGTTCGGACCTTCCACGATCGCGCGCGAACCGAGATGGCAAAGGATGATCCGCTCGAAGAATTCTCGAGGCGAAAGTTTCAGAAGATCGGCGTCGGCGGCAAAGGCCACTACCATATCCACGCCCAATCGCCCCAGTAGATCGACCTTGCGTTGAATCCAACTCAACGAAGGCGGGATTTCGCGCGGACGCAATACGGTTGCCGGATGCGGATCAAATGTAAATACAAGCGCCGGCCCGTCATGCTCGTGGGCACGCGCTACCAGCCGCTCGACCAGGTGGGCGTGCCCCAAATGCACACCGTCGAAATTACCGATGCTTACCGCTCCGCGACGAAGGTCGTCGGGCAGTTCTTCGAGTTTTCGAATAAGTCTCACGGTTTTCAAGCTACCCCTTTTCGGATCGCTGGGACAGCCGGCGAATTTCATCGCGCAAGCGAGCGGCTTCTTCGAACTCCTCGGCAGCAACCGCCTTTTCCATTTTGCGGCGAAGTTCTTCTTTGGAGGAGGGGGCTGCTTGTCCTTGACCATTTTGGGCCTGAGATTCCGTGGGAAGCGACTCTTCGCCCTGCCCGGTTTCCTCTTCCATGGCGGTAACCACCTGGTCGCGCCAGCGCCGGAGTTCAGTCAACTCGACGCACTGGTCCGCGCGATGCGACTGCTCGTATTCTTCCAAAAACTCTTCTATTCCTTCGATCGACGCATCTATTATTGACAGGGCCTCGGCGTAGCGTTTTCCTTCGGGGTCGGCCTTTTCGAGCAAAGGAACGGCTCGGGCGCGGGTATTCATCAAAATCACATAGGGGCGCCACTGGTCGAATTGCAATACGCTTTGTCGATCTTCCACGTGCTCGCGTATAAAAGCAAATAGACGTAAATTGCGGCTCGTGTCCCGAGCGCAAAGATCGAATAGCTTTAGATGCCAGAAGCTTAAATAACGGTGATAGTACTGCACCGACTCCTGCCAAAGGCGTTCGCAGTCCTCCCCGCCGAGTTCGTAGGAAGCCGAATCCGGATGCGCCGAATCGAATTCCTCTTGCTGGGCTTCGTAGTATTCAAGCCAAGACGTGAATCCCTTGGGCTGCTGACCGTCGGGACGTCCATCAATTTCCATCTGCAAGACGCCTAAATCCACGCGAAGCTGAACCTTGTCGCGACCGTCGTCGCCGCTCACAATGCGAACCGTTGCTCGAGAGGGATCGTACTGCCAGTCGACCAGAATATGAGAAATGTCCTTTGACATGAATCTCTCGCAAGGATTAACGGATCGAGAAAAACGAAACCAATCCGTCAGTCTAACTCAAGATGCATGGAACTTGAATAGGGGGGATAGCCACCACCCTGTGTCCAGCGACTTGTATAACAGCTATCCGTTTTCAGCCTGATTGACCTCGATCCGATAAATGGCACATGACAAATGCTAACTTCAGCCTCGCGTTCATTGTGCCGGCTCAAGCATTACGGGAGACAACACCTTTGTGTTGCGTTCAACAGCCAATATGATGGTTCGCTGTTCCATTCCGTCACAACTGTTAGCCACAACCGGATATACCTGTCGACGGTCGCCCAGCGGAAAACGCATGGTAAATGTGCCATCGGCCTTCGTGGGAATGGGCTCGCCTTTAAGGGTAACCTGTGAACCCGGTTCGGCCACACCGAAGACAACGACTTCGGCGTCTACCTCAAAAGAGAATTCATCGTGAGTATGTCCGGCATTCTGGGCGCCCAGACCAAAACGTGTAAACAAAGTCGGCCCCATGGGGCGGTGTAGATTTTTTTCGAAAACGTGTTTCAGGTCAGAGTTGACAGATGTATCATCATACCCGCCACTCATTGCATAAATTCTGTCGTAATCTTCGGCTACACCCTGCCAATTTCCATCGACGGAACTAGTGTTTGGTTGTTGGTTTTGAGCCGTCGAAACGATATTGCTTCGAGCCAAGCAAAGAAAACGACCATTTGTTGCCAGATAACCAATTTCCATCTGGAAGGATTTTGGAGGATCGGAAACGTCTATGTACCAATTATTGACATTACCGTGTACCACGATATCCCTTATGGGACGCTTTGTGGTCATCTCAGCGTCGTCTTTTGCCACTTCCAACAGCCGTAGAATGGGCCGCGCGGCATGCCAGTGTTGTCCCAAGGCGACTTTTGCGCGTTGAATGGTTTGCGGCGTGAGTTCCCAATAAGCTTGCAACCAGAACGGATCGCGTACCATGAGCACCAGACGGTCGTCCATGGCTTCCTGACGTTCTTTGTCTACTTTATGGGCAAGATTTTTGGCGGCGATCAGTTTTTCACGAATTTGTTTGAGCCGTTTCTTGTCTGCCTCGGAAGCCGCAGAATGACTCGACTTGAATCGTCCGTCGGAATCGCGGGTTTTGCCGGATCCGTTTGAGCGATTTCGGCATTTACCGCCTTTCTTGCAAGTGGTTCGGGCCCCGTTTTTTCCGCTTTTCTTGCTGGATTTCTTACTCGCTTGGGCTTCTTCCTTTGCGAGTTTTAGAAGAGCTTTTACAAGCTGCTCCTTACGCATAGAATGCCAACCTGATACGCCTTCCCCTTTGGCCATTGCGGCAAGGTCTTTCACGGTTCGTGTTCTGAGTGTAGCTGCGGTAATCACGGGCTAACCTCCGGATTGCCCAGTCAACGGCTGAGCGTTGGTTTGGTGTGGGCCAAATGTGTCGCGCCATCCATGAGCAGGCATGGCGATCCATCGCGACTCACGCATCCTGGCCGTGTTTTGGTGGGTTCAGAAACCGAAAGTGGGAAGCCCAACCAACGAAGTCGAAACTGTTCACGCGCCCAGTTCGTCGTCAATTGTGCCTCTACAAACCCCCGGTGCCTGCTTCGAGGAATGTAACGCCGGTGGTACCGGCCATTTGGTGGGATTAATTACATCACTCCAAGTACGCTTATTATAACAGAAACGCCGAAAAATTGCAAACATTTTAGATTCATCCCCCTATAATAGCGGTCACTATCGATATTTCATAAAGCACTTATGTAAAAACACTTATGAATATGTTACCTGTCTGTCATATAGATTAATCCATTCCAATCTCATACTAACGGTGGGGTTCCGTAGAACGTTATATGTTTGCTAAGGGCTCTTTTCTAAGCTAGGTAGGGATAGGCTGGAAAAAGCGGACAAGCGGTCGGTTGACGGGGGGAAACCACGCCGATACACTGGCTAGCTTGTTTGACTGCCGCCAGCGTCAGTAATTGAAAATCTACCCACCAAATAGACCGATTAAACTCGGGTGCCGATGGTCTCAAATCCCACCGATGATCGCTCGGCAATTGCCCGTGCATACGGCTGGGCAGCACAAATAACCACAATTTCCTTGGAAATGGTGCTGCCGGCTCTCGGGGGTGTGTGGTTGGATGGAAAATTAGGCACAAAGTTTTTGTTTTTGTTACTTGGAGCAGTGCTAGGTTTTGCCGTCGGTTTTTGGCACCTATTGAAACTAACAATCAACACCAGTAAAAACGCGCAAGATAAGTAAAACACACGCTCCTAGGTAATATCGATAACGGTCTCGAAAATAACATGTCACTTTTAACGAAATTACGAGACAAAAGCCTGTCTGCCCGCATCGCCGTACTCACGGCGGTCGAGGTGACGGCTCTTGCGATTTCTTTACCACTGGCATGGTTTATAGGTGGACGCTCCGGCATGTTGGCCTCCACGATTGCAGCCGTATCCTGCCTGGTTGGGGGCGCGTTGGCGTTGGGAATCAGCAGTATGTTTCGTGCTCCCAGCCAAGCCTTCGTTGGGGTACTGTTGGGCATGCTTTTCGGCATGGGAGTACCGCTGGTGGTCGCGATAGCCTGCCATCTGGGCGGTGGCGAACTGTCGCGGTCTGGTGTAATGTTTTACCTTTTGATTTTCTTCCCAATCACGTTGACGGTCAAAACGGCATTTTCACTGCCGAAGACCGGCTCGCGAATGACCATTGAGAATGGACAGGCAAGCTGATGGCAGCGGATCCGTCTAAAGAACTGTTCGAGCACGTGAAAGACACGACCTCGGGTCATCACGGATTTCATCTGCCCGCCGATAATTTTGTCAAGATCCCACAGCCCTTTTACGACTCCGCAACGGGAACCGGTTTTGAGATTACTAAATTCATGGCTCTGGAAATCGTCGCGGCAGTCGTGATGTTGATCGTGTTCATCTGGTTCGCACGGAAGATCTCCAAAGGACGTCCGCCAAAGGGCCGTTTTTGGAACATGGTCGAGATCATGCTGCTGTTCATCAGAGATGAGGTTGCCAGACCGGCTATTGGCAAGAAGGACGCCGATCGGTTTTTGCCATTCTTGTGGACAATATTTTTCTTTGTATTGGGATGCAATCTTTTAGGTATGATTCCCTGGGCCGGTTCACCAACCGGTGCCTTTGCAGTTACCGGCGCACTTGCCATTATGACATTTGTGACCGTAGTAGGCGCGGGCATGATGAAATTCGGGCCGGTTGGTTTTTGGGTAGGGCAAGTCCCGCACATGGATCTTCCCTTAGTAATGTCGATATTCATCAAACCTATGGTCTTCTGTATTGAAGTCATGGGTATTTTTATAAAACACTTCGTGTTGGCCGTGCGTTTGCTGGCTAATATGTTCGCCGGCCACCTAGTGTTGGCCGTAATGTTATCGTTTATCGCCATGACCGCCGAGCTGCATTTACTGTTGTGGTCGGGCGTTACCGTGGCCAGCATTTTCGGCGCGACGGCCGTGAGTTTACTAGAGTTGTTCGTCGCCTTTTTGCAGGCATATATTTTTTGTTTTCTATCCGCACTGTTTATAGGCATGGCAATACATCAGCACTAGGCGGGTGTATCGCCGGTCGAAAATCCAAAGATATTTGAAGGAGACAGGTCAAGTGAGCAGGTTATCTACAATTGCTGCTTTGTGCTTTGTAATGGTATTGGTATTCGCGACGCCCGCGTTCGCCCAAGGCGGTGCCGCACCCGGTGCAACCGCAACTCCCACATGGATGATTCTTTCCGGCGCTTCGTTTGGAGCTGGATTGGTTATCATCGGCGCCGGTTACGGCATCGGCAAGATCGGTTCCTGCGCGGTCGAGAGCATGGCCCGCCAACCCGAGGTCGCCGGAAACATACAAACGGCCATGATCATCTCGGCGGCCCTGATTGAAGGAGCTACCTTCTTCGGCCTGATCGTCTGTATGTTGACGTACATTATCGGATAGTCGGCGGCAACGCTATTTACTGAAAGTACAATGCCCCTTGAATGTTAGGGCTAAGACATGATTCGTTTACGAGTCGTATCCAGCTTGATTTTCGGCATATGTTTTTTGGCTCTAGGCCTGAGTTGCGCCAGCGCGGCCGACGATGGTCACGCCACGAACGCCCAAAAGCGGCAAGATGTCGCCAAACAACTTGAAGGCGAAGCGTCCGCGAAAGTCAAGGAGGATATTGAGGAAGCCATTCCCGGTCATCAAAAAAACGAGCACAACGCCCATGAAGATGAGACCAGCAAGAATCCTCTGGATTTCAAAAAAGACCTGGCTCTGTTTACGGCCATCGTGTTTATTGTCTTGTTGTTGATCCTCTGGAAATTCGCCTGGAAGCCGATCTGTACCGCGCTCGACAATCGCGAGCAGGCGGTAGCCGATCAGATTGCCGTGGCGGCTAAACGCAACGAGGAAGCCAGGCAGATCCTGGCCCAATACGACGAAAAACTGGCCAGTGCCAAGGACGAGGTCCGCGATATCCTGGACAAGGCACGGCAGGATGCCGAGGGCGTGGGCCAAGAGATCGTCGAGGCGGCCAAAAAAGATTCCCAGGCCGAGCACCAGCGGGCCATGAGAGAAATCGACGCGGCCACCGGTGCCGCACTGAAAGAACTGGCCCAGAAGAGCGCCACTATGGCGGTCGAGCTGGCCGGCAAAATCGTCGGTTCGGAGCTCCGCGCCGCCGATCACGCCAAGCTGGTCGAACAAACGGTGGCCCAATTCGCCGCCGACGATAAATAACTTGTGGCGCGGGCTTCCAGCCTGCCACCGTGCAGCCAGGATGGCCGGACCACAAACCGAAAAAGCACGCACCCTACGGAATTAACTGTAGCAGCATTTATTATAACCAGATATAAAATCCCTTGACGGTGCGTGCAAGCACGCACCCTACAGATGGCCAAAGACTCAGAAGCACTCGATTCACGATACGCGGCGGACGCCGATGTCGACGTCGGTCGTGAGCATGTCGGAAATATTTACGCCGAAGCATTGCTGGCTTCGGTCCAGAAAACCGGCACGCTCGACGAGATCGTCGAAATATTCGACTCGCTCGTAGACGACGTGCTTTCGGCTTCGCCCGAGTTCGAAGCCATCTTTGCCTCGCGGCTGATTCCACACGACGAGAAAGTGAAGATTATCGACCGGGTATTCAAAGATAAAACCTCGCCGATGTTTCTCGATTTCCTCAAGGTCGTGTCGCGTCACGAGAGGCTCGATTGCATCCGCGCGATTCATCGCCAGACGCATGTGCTCTACGACAAGATCAAGAAACGCGTGCCCGTTCGTCTTACCACGGCCGTGGCTATCGACGACGCACTGGTCGCGAAGATTAAAGATAACATCAGAAAACTTATTGGCGGCGAGCCGATTCTGCGGTGCGATACGGACCCGGAACTGATCGGCGGGGCCGTCTTGCGGGTAGGCGATACCGTGTACGACGGATCGATCGCCACCGCGCTTGAGAAAACCTCTCAGCAAATGATTGACAGGAGCGTCCATGAAATTCAAAGCCGACGAGATCGCTTCAGTAATTCAGCAGGAGATTGAGCAATATCAATCCCAGGTCGACGTTCGCGACGTCGGTCGAGTGCTGGAAGTTGGCGACGGAATAGCCCGGGTTTATGGCCTGGCCGACGTAATGGCCGGTGAAATGGTGGAATTCCCTAGCGGCGTCCACGGTCTGGCCTTCAATATCGAAGAAAACTCCGTGGGTGTGATCATCCTCGGCGATTATCTCGATATCGAGGAAGGCGACGAAGTCAAAAGCACGGGTCGCCTGTTGAGCGTGCCTGTGGGCGAAGGCGTAATGGGACGCGTACTCGATCCCTTGGGCAACCCGCTCGACGGTGGGGCGCCCATCGCCGGCAGTGAACGCCGCCCGGTAGAGACCACGGCACCGGGTATAGCCGGACGCCAACCGGTCAAAGAGCCGTTGCAAACCGGTATCAAGGCC
>JAFGTN010000631.1 GCA_016934075.1 Pirellulales bacterium | reverse complement strand
TTACCGCACCGTCGATGTGGACCGGAGCCGACCGGCTCGACCCACCCCGTTCCGACACGGACAATAAGCCGGAGCTATACAACCTTGACGCGGTGGGCTATGAAAGCCTGATGGTGGGTCTCTTTTCGATTTGGCGGGGTCGCCCGAAAGACTATCCCGCGCGTGGAAAAATCAACGATATCTGCGTGGGTTTCAGTCGCGACGGCTTCCACTGGCATCGCCCGTGGCGTAAACCCATAGTGCCCCTGAGCGAGAATCCGCAAGCTTGGAACCACAGCAACATGCAATCGGCCGGTGGCTGTTTCCTCATCGTGGGCGACAAGTTGTACTTTTACGTCAGCGGGCGGATGGTCCGCGACATTCGAGTCCGCAAGGGTTTCTGCAGCACCGGTCTGGCCACAATGCGCCGCGACGGCTTCGCTTCGATGGATGCCGGCGATCAAGCGGGCGAACTGACAACCCGCCCGCTCAAATTTTCCGGCAAATATCTCTTCGTCAACCTCGACGCCACCGATGGCCAACTACAGGCCGAGGTGTTGGATGAAAACGGCAAGGTCATCGAGCCCTTCACCCGTGAAAACTGCGAAGCTTTATCCGCCGACAAAACGCTCGCACAGGTCAAATGGAAAGACGCCCCGAACCTATCCAAGCTGTCGGGCAAGCCGGTGCGTTTTCGCTTCATTCTGAAAAATGGCCACCTATATTCGTTCTGGGTTTCACCCGACACTTCCGGAGCAAGCCGCGGCTACACGGCCGCCGGCGGTCCGGGCTTCACCAAAGATATCGATACAGTGGGAGCAGATGGTTATCCTGAATAACAGTGAAACCGGCAGCGCGAAGCTGCCATTGAGCGGAAAGCCGTTACGTGGCTTTACTCTCGTCGAGCTTTTGGTGGTGATTGCTATCATCGGCATTCTCGGCAGCCACCATGCCGGAGGTGTTTGCCAGTTCGTAATGGGCGACGGCAGTGTGCAGGCACTAACTCCCGAAGTCAACACGACCGTATTGGGATACCTGGGCAACATCCGCGACGGTCAAACCATCCCACCCTGGACTGATTTGGAATAGTTACGGCCGCACAACTTCAAACCGGTCTCTTAATTACTATTACCAGACAATAATACGTGAAGAAAATCCAACATGAACAAACTCCTTACCACAGTATTTCTCGTAGCTCTAATAGTTGTTACGCTCCACTCCTTCGCGCCCCAGGCACAGGCCAACGGCTACAAACCCATCAAACCCATCGCCATTTCCGACGGTCCGCAACTCTTCCTCGGCGACCATCTTTTGGCCAAAACCACCAATCTCACCCGCTGCTTGCAGCAACCCACAAAACATCCGGCCAATCCGCTCATCATCCAGGACCAGCCTTGGGAAAAACGTGTTATCGAAATCTACGGCACTGTACTCTACGAAGCGGATAAAGACAAGTTCCGCTGCTGGTACCTGGCCGGCGAAAACGACAACGGCATCCCCGACAATCCCGATCATCCACGCACGGTGGAATATTATATGTGCTATGCCGAATCGGAAGACGGCATACACTGGACCAAGCCCATGGTCGGCGAAGGCAGATTCGGACGTTATGACAAACACAACATTGTTATTCGCGGAGGTCACGGCGCTTGCATTCTTCCCACGCCCTGGGACAAGGATCCCAAACGACGCTATAAGTCGCTTGGTGGTAACATCGTGGGTTTCTCACCCGACGGCATCCATTGGAACATTCACCCTTTCAACGCCGCGGGAAAGAACGACACCAGCTCTTCTGTCATTTATCACAAAAGAGAATATCTGGCCTTCGTTCGTAACCAGGGCCGCTGGCCGGGCGGCGTGCTGCGCGAAGTGGCCATTTCCGTCAGCAAAGATTTTCTGAACTGGACACCCAAAAAAACCGTCTTCAAAACCGACGAAAATGACGATGCGCCCTGGACACAACCATACGGTCTGGCCGTTACCCCTTACGGCGATCAACTCATCGGCATCGTCTGGATGATTCATCTGGATCACGAGAAACGCAACAACATGCGCGGTGAGCAAGACATGCAACTGATAGTCAGTCGCGACGGTCGCCAGTGGAACCGCGTGGCAGATCGAGCCGTATTCATGGCCCCCACGCCGGGTACCTGGGACGCAGGACGTGTCTTTCCCGGCACTACCATGTTCGTAAAGGACGACCTGGTACACATCTACTACTCCGGAACAAACACTTCTCACGGCAGCGGCGACTGGGGCCGACCCGGAATCGGATTGGCTACCTTGCCGGCCGACCGCTTCGTGGCGTTGTCGCCTGAAAGCGATTCCAGCCCGGGCATAATCCAGACCAAAACACTATCATTCGATGGCAAAACCTTGCTGGTCAATGCTCAAGTACCAAGTGGCGGCTTGAAGGTCGAACTACTTGACGAACAAGGCAATGTAATACCCGGATTCGAGAGCGATAATTGCCAACTCGTAAGAAATGATCCCTTGCGGTATCGAGTGCAATGGGAAAGCGGAGGAAATGAAAAACAAATTGGCAACTGCCCGAAAAAGATGGCAGCTATCCGCTTTCAACTCAAGCGCGGCGACCTTTACGCTTTCCAGATCATCGAATAAATGAGTTTGACCGCTAAATCATTACTATCATGTACATCACCCAACAAGAACATTCGTCAATGAATACTTCCCATAGCATCTTAACCGCACTCCAAGTTCTGCTCTCTTGCGCATTGTTGTGCCTTGTCATGGGTGACGTCCTCTCGGCAGTCGCAATCTTTCTGAAACTAAACGGCAAATCCAGCCGCGACGTGGTTTTGATGGGAAATGACTTCAGTCGAGTTGGGAAAATCGCCGACCGGGCGGCGGAAATTCCCGCCGGTGCTCTTTCGCTGACCGGTAATCGGATTCACACTAAAATGTAACACCGGAGAAGATTTCATGTCTCAACACATTACTCGCCTCCTGGCATGTTGCCTGCTGTTTGCACTTTTCGGCGCCACAAACGCCGCCACACCGCAAACGGCCACCGATCGCAGCCATTTTCCCAAAAGCTACGGCATTTTGGCGAACGGGCATCTCATCCACCCCATAGACATGGGCGATTGGCCGCTGAAAATCGATTGTACCCATCAATTATTTGTCGACGACTACCTGATCGCCACGATGGAAAATCTTGAACGCAAGCTGCACCAGGCCGTCAAACACCCCGACAATCCGATAATGGTTCCAGATCGTCCTTGGGAAAAAAAACCAACCCGTCAAGGTTGCCTGATGACGGCCGTGCGTCGCGACGAAAAGACGGGCCGTTTCCGTATGTGGTATGCGGGCTACAGAGCATACGAAACCTCGCCCGGCAAAACGGTAGTCTTCCCCAGTTGCTATGCGGAATCCGAAGACGGCATCCACTGGACTAAACCCGAGTTGGGGCTGGTAGAGTTCGAGGGCTCGAAGAAGAATAACATTATCTGGCCCGAAGGCTGGTTGATGCTCGTCGAGAATCCCGAAGCCGACAGTCAACCCCAGCGACGCTACTTGGGCATCGTGGCCCTCAAGCCCAACAAGCCAGGCGAAGGCTACTTCCTTTTACGCTCGCCCGACGGCATCCATTGGACACCCGATGGAAACGAGCCCTTGGCCTTGCTGACAAACCGCAACCAGTCGGGCATTGGCGACACCAGCCAGTTCCGCTGGGATCCAAAGCTACAAAAGTATATCTGCGACGCCAAAATCCTCTTCCGCAATCCCACCATGCGTGCCCGCGGCTTCATGGAATCCGACGACCTGCGACATTGGACCCCACCGCGCATGACCATCTATCCCGACACTCTGGATGATCCCGACTCGCAGATCTACGGCAATATCAGTTTCTGTTACGAAAGCATGTGGCTGGGATTCTTGCGCGTTATGCACCAGCGGCCAGTCAGTTACAAACAAACGACCGTGGAGATGACATGCAGCCGCGACGGCCGGCATTGGAGCCGCGTGGGCAATCGCGAGGAACTGATCCCGCTGGGCGCGAACGACGCCTGGGATGCCCACTACCACGACCCCATTGCTCCCATACTCATCGGCGATGAATTGTGGATATATTACCGCAGCACGAACAACGCCAATGAAAAGGAGCCGCAGAAACACGGCATCGGTCTGGCCAAGCTCCGCCGTGACGGATTCGTCTCACTGACGGCCACCGACACGCCCGGCACGGTAACAACCCGTCCATTGTCTTTCCCTGGGAAGCGGCTATTCATCAACGCCGACATACGCGAGGGTGGCTCAGTCAAGGTTGGAATCCTTTCAGAAAAAGGCGAACCGTTAAAGGGCCATAATATCAACGACTGCGTGCCCATCACCAAGGGAGCCATAACCATTCCGGTTTCCTGGAAAAACGCGCCCGAGTTTTCCCTGCCGGATGGCAGTCACGTTCGCCTGCGGTTCGAATTGAAAAACGCCGACCTCTATTCATTTTGGTTTGAATGACAAGGAAAACTATGCAAAAACTTGCCCAGCGTTATATAACTTTGCACCAACAGGGTTTCGTGCCCATTTTTGTCGGCGACCGTTTCGACGCGGTAATGCTGGCCGAAGCTTCCGTGGCCGCCGGTGCTCGGGTCGTTGAAATTACCTGCCGCCGCGAGAATGTCTGCGAGGATATCCGCCGTATCAAACGGGCTTTCCCCGAACTGATGATCCTCGTGGGTAGTACTGTCGACGATGGGCCCATGATTGATTTCTTGCGTCGCCGAAAGCCCCAAATGCCCACTATCGGCGAACTCTGCGACTTGGGCGTGGACGGCATTGTCAGTGCCATGCCGCTTAGCCTGGAAACAGTATCCCGCCTTTCGCAAACGCACATTGTCGTGCCCGGCGTGGAATCGATAACCGAGGCTGTGCAAGCCGTCAGTGCCGGTGCGCATTTCGCTAAATTCTTCACCACCGCGGCTTTGGGGGAACACGATCGGGTTGCCCTGGCCACCAACGCATCTCTGCACGGTCTGTTGCCCATCTTCGTCACCGGTGGCGTAACTTGCGAAAAGATCAAGCTTTATGTCCAATCCCGCGTGGCTCTGCTGGGCTCCGGTTGGGACCTGATGCTGGGCGACCGCTATCAGACTCTCCAACAAGCGCCCGATGTGCAAGAGTTAACCGCCATGTTGAAGTCCTTTCTCACCGCTATGGCCGATGCGCGAAAGAAACATCAATCAATCTCGAAAAGCGAAGATTACCAAGACTATCTCCGCTCGCTTCCACATTACCATCCATTTGACGCACTTCTGGATGATATCGAAGACGAAACGCTCCGCCTAGCAATTCAACTTACGGGGGATCGCTCATGATAAAGCTTACTCCGCATATCACAAAACTCATCGGTTCGGTTTTACTATCGTCCATAGTTATACTTTCCTTCCCGGGCACTTCCCAAGCCGCCGACCAGGACCAAGGCGAACTGCTATACAACGGCATCCGTCTGCCCGAAGCCTGGCCGCCTCGCATCGAGAAAGTCGATCGCGAGCCCATGCCCGTGCCATATCTCGAATCACCGCCCGCCGTCATCCCCATC
>JAFGTN010000630.1 GCA_016934075.1 Pirellulales bacterium | reverse complement strand
GAAGAGGAACCCGTACTTGGCAAGGCTCAAACTGCCGCAAGCGGCTGGACTAAAAAGCCTGTCCTCTGTCATCTATCCTCTGTCCTCAAACTAAATCATCCACTAAATTGTACGAAGAATCCTTTTTTGGATAGTGTTATCCGTTAATACTCGGTATCGTCGATCACCTCTCCCCAGTTTCGGGTTGTCAGGGCTTGCAGTATCGCCTGATCGATTTCTTCATTTATGAAGGAAACGTGCCCGTCGGCGAAGAGGAATTGAGCACCACCGGGGTGGCGGCTTTTTACCGGTGCATATACGTGGCCCAGGTCGGAGTTGATGCCGTAGGCAGTGGTCACGCGGTTTTCCGATGCCCAGATTTTTCCCCAGTGTTGAGACGAGCCCGGATTGTAGGGGTCGTTCTGGTCGAGGTCGCATTCGGCTACCAGAAAAGTCGTGCTGGTGCCGTCGGTTACGTCGCTGATCTTGATTTTCTCTCCGGAAGCCATCAAGTGCATAATGCCCGTGCCGTTAGGATCTCGCGCGTAAAATGCCTCGTTGCCGTCGCGGTGTGTGGCCACGGCCGAGTAGTTGGTTTCCGCGGTATCTTCATCTCCGGGAATACCGCCACAGCAGGCAATAAGATAGGGCTCTGGAGCGCTTGGGCAGATGTAGGTCTGCACAAAAGTTTTCATCGCCTGATTGTTTATTGTATTCACCCGATTGTAGTCGACACTGAAATCTATTCTCTTATGGATGTCGCTGCATTCCAAAAAAGGTAATATCCGCGCCGACCAACTCCAGCCGGTGCCGCCATGGAGCGTGCCTGGTGGGAAAGCGAGGTACGCGTCGTGATAATTGAGAATGGCAATCCCGATCTGTTTTTCATTGTTGGTGCAATGCATCCGCCGTGCCGCCTCGCGGGCGGCTTGAACGGCCGGCAGCAGCAGAGCGATGAGGATGCCGATGATGGCGATTACTACAAGTAATTCGACCAAGGTGAAACCTTTTGTGTTCGATGCTTTGTACATGTTCAATGTGTTTCCCATTTTTCTGGAACCGTAGGGTGCGTGCTGGCACGCACCTTCAAGTGCAACTCGTGTTTTCAAAATCCGGATCTTCATAGGTCTATTTACTCGTCAGGGCGAATTCGAATTCGTTGGGGCCGCTGGACGTGACTTCCGCTTCGAGTTTGCTTTCAGTGTTGTAACGGGCAGGCAGGAGTTGAGTGTACTCGTCTACCATGGTATTGCTGCGCGGGTCGAGTTTTTTTCGGCCGGTCGGACCGGATTGGGTAATTTTCACGCGGAATTTGCCGGAAAAGGGGCCACCCTCAACCGGTATTGCAAACCTGCCGTCAACAATTTTGGCGCCGGCCGTGGGTCCCCCGGTTCCCGGCAGCGGGGAAAACTGGATTTGACCTTTTTCGAGCGACTTTCCATCGAGAGTCACCGTGCCCTCGACAGAAACGCGGCCGCCGTGGCCGCATCCCAGAACTGACAAGAGGGCGACAACACAGAGCAATCCGCAATGACGTTGAATCGTTGTGAAAGTGTCAGTCATTGTTTTCATTTCTTTGTACACGGCTCAATTCCCTTTGGCCTGTTGATTACGGCTAGTACTCATAGGTTTCGCCGCCGGCTATGGTGCTTAACGCCTGCCAAATTTGCAAGTCGATCTCGTCGACATGGAAACTCACATGCCCGTCGCCAAAAGCCACGTTGACTCCGCCGGGATGTCGGCTGCGGGCACTGGCGTACTCGTTGTAGTACGTGCTTCCGGCCGCATCGCTGCAGGGCATCTTATCTTCGGGAGCACAGTTCTTATCGCTTCCGTAGAAAAGAGCGTCGCCCACGCTTGAATTGGGGGTGTTCAGGTGCGTGTAGGAGCTTGCCCCCATTGATGTGTCTTCGGCCCAAACGCCGCGGATGTCGGACATAGAGTCACCGGCACTTGAGTCATCTTGACCGGAAAGTACCTCGCTGGCCACCACCGAGCGGGAAACGCCGTCCGTGAAATCCGAAAGCTTTTTGTAGGCATCCTTTTGGAAGGCACCATCGGTTGTCCAGTCAGTAGAGGATATGCCCGCCGTGTTGCTACCTAAACAAACTACCATGTTTGAGCGAGCGAAATGGCCGTTCAATATGCGGCCCAAGGCGTTGTCACTGGGACAGATGTAAGGGGGAATGTGGATGACGGTTACGCGTAGATTGTCGGCGTGGTAAATACGCTTTTCAAAATCGTATCGTGCGGTAATGTTACTTTGTTCCAAATAAGGCAGCAACGCGGAAAGAACCGAATGTCCTGCGCAATTGCCCTGCCTGCAAAACGAACCCTTGGGCAGCATTCGATTGGTATTTTCGTAGTTCAAAACCGCCAGAGCGACTTGCTTGAGGTTGGTGGAGCATTGCATCCGCCGTGCCGCCTCGCGGGCGGCCTGAACGGCCGGCAGCAGCAGCGCGATAAGAATGCCGATGATGGCGATTACTACAAGTAATTCGACCAAGGTGAAACCTTTTGTGCTCGATGCATTATACATAATCAATGTGTTTCCCGTTTTTCTGGAACCGTAGGGTGCGTGTTTGCCCGCACCTTCAAGTGTCACCATTCGGCAGTGCGTGCAAGCACGCCCTACACTTTGTTATTATTCTATTATTTTACTTTGATTTTCGCTAAATAAATGCTGGTTTTGCCTTCGTGACTGGAATAGTAGCTGACCCACAGAATTCCGCCGTGGAATACCATGCCGGGGTAACTGGTGTCACCGCCGGAGGGCAGTTTGAGAAGTTCAGTGAATTTGCCTTTTTCCGGCTCCAACAGTCCCACCGAAGTGCGGACCTTGCCGTCGTAGAGGCGGCCAGATGCCAAGATGTGACCGCCGGGAACTTCCAATATCTGCGGGCCGCCGATGCGTTGTTTCAATTCCTTGAACGTCCACTTGGACAAGTCGCCCTCGGAAGTTCCCACGATTGCGTTGGTGGCGCCTTTGCCGTCGCGGCGGATGAGCACCACGGCCGAGCCGTCGGGACGGAAGATCATGCCCGCTTCGTTTACACGGTCCTGGGGCGTCATTCGCGGCAGGAATGTTTCGAAGTCGATGCCGTCCTTGCTGCGATATAGCCGCAAAATCGAATTCTTGCTTTCGCCTTCGCAACCGTAGCCCAGTCCATAGGCCGTACCGTCGGGGCTCCAGACCACGCGCCACATCCACCAGTCGAACTCGCCGATCTTGTGCGGGCCTTCCCAATGAACTCCGTCGCTGCTTAGGTATGCGTACGACTGGCGCGTACGGTGGTTTTCCTTGGGTGCCAATGCACAAACCATCATCAGTTTGCCGTCGGGCGTTACCGAAAGTTTCGAGTCACGCAGATCGTCGTCTTCGGTGCCGTATTTGATCAATGCGGCCGATTCCCAAGTCTCACCGTCTTTTGAAGTCAAAACGCGGATGTCCCCGGCCGGTGCGTCATACATGTGGCACTTGGCTTCGCGGAACGTCATATACCACTTGTCCTTGAAACGAACTAGATCGGTGAAGGCGTTATGCGGTGCCTTGCCCCAGACTTTTTCCACGTTCAACAGTTCGAGTTCAACGGGCGATTCAGCGCGCACTGCGGAGAAAGCCATCAAAGCCACAACGATACAATAAAAAATCAATGTGGTCGTGGTTTTCATAAAATTTCTCCAAGTGGTTACCGTGTTAATTGTAGTTGTAGGGTACGTCCACGATTCGCCGGGTTTTATCATGTTACTTAGCTACATCACCCGTAGTGAACTGGAAAGTAAAAAGGCCGGCGTTTTTCAACTCTACTTTCATTCGTGTCGGAATTCCGGCACGCAGCGCTACGTCTCTTCCTGTTTTCCATTTGACCGGCACGGTTAGATGGTCGCCTGTGATGGGCAGGCAATCTTCCAGGCTGCGTCCCGGAAGCGATTTGTTGTTCTCGTCCAGCAGAGCAACACGGATGCTACCACCTTCGTGAACCTTTGCATTGAGGATCAGAGTGTCACCGTGGAACGTAAGCGGATGCGTAACGAACCAGCCGCCTTGCGGTCCGGCGTCGGCAGAGACGAAACGGTCACGCTTCAGCACGACACGACTGAATGCACGCGGTTGCTTGCATTTTACCAGATCGTCGAGATCGCTGCCGCCGTGCGTCAGCGGCGAGCCGGAGTAGTATAACCATGTTTCGTCGCCAACTTCCAAGATCCCCTGGCCCATGTATAAAGTCTTGCTGTCGAACTCGCCTTCCTTGCCCAGTGGTATGAAGGGCAGATCTTGTTGTGGCCAGGACCAGTTGATGCCGTCGCGGCTGACCGCCAAGCGGATGTCGAGTGTGTCTGCATCGTGCTGGAAGAGGCTGGGGAACATGAAGTAGACGTTATCGGCTGTTGCGTATTTGACCGCGGCCGGGTTGTAGAGGTCGCTGTTGGGCGGATCTCTGTCGTCGGCGTGCAGTACGGTTTTCAGAGGCTGGAAATGTTTTGGATCGGCGCTGACCGAACGGCCTATGGCGCGGCCGCGAGTGAAGCTACGCCCGTAAAGAACGTACTGGCCTCGCTGTGAATCCCAAAAACCGGAATATTGGCTGTCGGCGAAGATATCACAGATCGGTTTGGGGTAGCGGGTCCATTTCAGCCCGTCGGCCGAGAACATTCCGGCGACCGCGTGCGGTTTTGATTTGCCGCGCCACATACCCTGCGAGACGGCCTTATAGCGTGCTTCGGGCTCCGCTACGGGATCGAGGAATACGTTTGCGCCGTGTACGCGCGACTTGGCCGGTCCGTCGCCGATTTGCCGGAAGATGATGTTGTTGTTTTTGCTGCCTTGATATTCGAACAGTCCCAGTTCGGGCTTTGTCCAAGTGATGCCGTCGCACGATTCAGCGTAGCAGAACGAGGTGTCGTTGGGCGTGGGCCATCCATCGATATCGTAGCACTCGTACCACATGCGATATTTGGCCTGTTTGTCGACCACGCCGGGATCCTCCAACACGGTGAACCAGTTGAGGGTGGCGGATTCCCAGGGGTGTTCTCGCTGCAGAATCTTTTGCCCCGTTTTTTGGGGCTGGTGCATGCGGATCTCGACGTTTTCGAACTTTTCGAAAAAGGCTTTGTCGATCAGCAACTGCTTTCCGGTGCCGCTATTATACAGATCGGTTTTGCCGGCAGTGTCTTGCGCGGTGACTGTGCACGACCAGATGATCATTGTTAATAATATGCTAAATACGACTGTGGCTTTATTCATCTTCGATTAAGGTCTCCAGGTGGCAAATAGCCGTGTTTTCTTAGTACGATCCGTCCTCGACGGTCTCTCCGCCTTTACGGGTGGTGAGTTTTTCCAGGACAAGTTGCTCAATGTCTTCGTTGATAAACGAAACGTGCCCGTCACAGAAGCCGAACTGTGCGCCTTGCGGGTGCCGACTGATTATGGCGGGCACTGTCATGCTGGGTTTTATGCCATTGATTCCATAGAACGTGGTGACGATGTTGCCCTCGGCCCAATAGCGTCCGACAAAGCAGTTTTCTCCGGGGCAATAATTCGGGTTGTTTTTCTTCCAGGGATCGTCTTGGTCCAGGTCGACTTCACCGGTGATTAGCGTTTGGCTCGTGCCGTCGGTGATATCGCGTATGCGTACTTTCGAGTCGGAGAACAGCACGCCGGAGCCGTCGGTTTTACTGTACAGATAACCGCCCTCGTGCGTGGCAATGCCCGTATAGTTTGTCTCCCCCGTGTCTTCCACTCCGGGAATGGCCCTGCAGCAACTTCCCACTTGGTTATCTGGAGCACTGGGGCATTGATAGGTAGGGATAAGGCTGCGGGTAGCTTCGGCATTTACAGGGCTGGCGTAGTTGGAGTCGAAATCTATAAGCGAGCCGGCGATTTCCTGCTCGATGAAAGGCAGGATCACGGCCGACCAGCTCCAACCGATTGTGGTGCCGCTGCCATAATGCGTGCCTTGTGGAAATTGCCCGTAGGTGCCGTGGTAATTCTGCAGCGCCAGACCGATTTGCTTAACGTTGTTGCTGCAATTTATGCGGCGTGCTGCTTCGCGTGCCGCCTGCACCGCGGGTAGTAATAGCGCAATTAGAATGCCGATGATGGCAATCACCACCAAAAGTTCCACCAGTGTAAAACCGCTTCGTGATTGTTTCCTCATCCCATGCTTTCCGTGTCAGTAGGTTGCATTGGTGCTGTTCAACCAACTTTCGCCAGCCCTAGCGATTGGCCGTCGCTTAGTCCCAGCGGCATTATTATCTCCTCGGTGTCGTAGATCGATCGTTGCCCGTTGGCGATTTCGTTAAGCAAGCGCGCCGCGCGGCGGCCGATATCCTCACCGTCGATAGTTACGGATGTCAGTCTTCTGACAATCGCACCGCGACGCTGTTTGCCACCGAACGACAATACCGAAACGTCTTCCGGAACCCGCAGTCCTAGACGTTCCAGTGCAAGATATACAATTTCACCCATGGTGTCGTAGCTGGTCATGATGGCCGTTGGCCGGTCAGGGCGTGAAAACAGTTTCTTGATCTTCGGCCAGGCTTCTTTTTCTTGCAGCCCCTGGTCCAGCGAATAACTGTCGCCGGCAAGGATCATTTCATCGGGCAGATCGCAGCCGCCTTGACGAAGTACTTCACGCAAGCCGATTGCATAGTCCATTCCTGAACGAGTCGAGTTGGTTCCTGGCTTCGGCAGGACGCGATAGAACGGTAGTGAGAAGTACATGGCGACACGACGATGCCCTTGTTTTAAGAGCTCGCGGCCTGCCATGCGGCCAACATCGCGATAGGGTATAGCTATCAGCGGTGCCCGCGTACCTTGCATGCGGCGGTGGCAGAACACGACAGGAATACCCTGGTTCTGCAGCATTTCGATCTGAAAAGCCGGCGCGGGCTCCACCGTGGGTACTATCGCCACGCCGGCCACGTCCTTCGACATCAACTGCAGAATAGCGTTGCCCTGCCGTATGGGGTCGTTGTTGGTTGTGCTGACGATTACCTGCGAATGTTCCTCGG
>JAFGTN010000629.1 GCA_016934075.1 Pirellulales bacterium | reverse complement strand
CGCAACAAACGCCATCTCGTCGGCCGTTGGTTTTGATGAATATGGCTCGACAGGGATATCCGCTTTGCCGACAGCGGCAAAATACAGAGATGCTGCGAAGAAAATCAAAACATATGCGAGAGGGCGTTTCATGATGTTTTCTCCAAGGATGATTTTAATCCCCGAAATTGGAAAGGACCATCCCATCGTTACGAGTTGCCAGGCAGCGTAGGGTATTTATATCGAGCGATTCCGACAACATGCGAACGGAACCATCGGCAAAAGCGACATTCGCGCCGCCGGCATGAACCGATTGGATGGGCGAGTTGGGACCGCAATTGTTTTGTATGCCGTACCCCGTCGTCGATTTGAAGTTGATCGGGTGGTACACGCAAGTCACATTGAACGTTCGACCATCCGCCACAGATTGCCGCGGCGGCCCCATGGGGAAACCATGTCCGCAATCGCTGCGGCAGTCGCCGAAAGCGCATGGAGAACTGCTGGTAGTCCATGGCGAGGGAATTGCACCCGCGGGCGATAGGAAGTCGGATTGTTCGCCGATAGCTATGGTGTTCGACATGCCGTCGGTTATTTCAGATATCGAAACGGCACGATATGCGATAAGGACGCCACCGGTGGATCCCCAGCCGGGAGCCGTGTGGGCCTGGATCTCACTGGCTGAAAAAGCGTTTGGGAGGTTACCATCGGCAGCCCCGGAGATTCCCGCATAAGTCGGGCACTGCAGATACTGGTCGTAACCGGTTTGGCCGACCTCCGGACACGAGACTTGGCGAGGCAATGTGCTGGAGGGGCAATACATAAAATCGAACTGCACGTTTCTGAGGACACTTTCCGCCGACTTGTTTCCGGGAACCCAGCCGCCTTGGGACCAGTCGCACCGGCTGGCGATATTCTCAGCATCCAAGTAGGGCAAAACTCGTACCCACCACGAGATCCCGTACACGTGAGTTGAAGGGCCGGCCAAACCGCCCGGCGGCAAAACACCATAGTTCGACTCGTAGTTGTGCAACGCCAGGCCGACTTGCTTGAGATTGTTCGTACATCGCATCCGCCGCGCCGCTTCGCGAGCCGCCTGCACCGCCGGCAATAACAGCGCGATCAGGATGCCGATGATTGCGATGACCACCAGCAACTCGACCAGAGTAAAAGCGATTCTTCGATTCTTATCTGTCATTCTACACTCTATCAAGTCTTGATTAATTTTTAAAGCGCAAGTAACCCCATGCCATCGTTGTCCATGCGGTGCAGGAACCGTGAATGGTGAAGAAACTTATCCATAGCATCCACCACCGGCCGTCCAACCGTGTTTTACTTACGATCACGTTTATTATAACAAAGCATACCGAGCAAAGCAGCAGCCAAAAGTGTTAACATACTTGGCTCTGGAACTGGGACGGTGCCAAAATTGTCTGCCGAGACAGAAAGAGTGTTCGCTCCAGAGACGGCCCAGGACAAGCAGTAATAAGACAGTGACTCGGTGACGCTCGAATCGCGGACGAGTTCTACGCCGTTGGCGTTGAAGACGTAATCGGAGCCGTCGCGTAAAATTTCTAGCTCAATCGTGCTCGGAAGTTCGGCAAGCATGGGACCGTTATAGAGAAAGGCTGCAATGCCATTCTTAAGCACAGCATAATGATAACCTCCACTTTCCTGTGACATGAAAAACTCATATTGCGGGACATTAGAGAGAATGTTCCCCTGTTCAACCGACGAGACGACCAGTCCAACGCCCGTGTTATGTCCCGTCTGGCTGTCCCATGATCCTATGTAATCCGAGAATGTCACCGTAACCCCGTCCGTATCAGAGCGGGTTGCACCGGTCTTGTAGAGTGCGCGGTAACGGTCGGCCGTCTCCGCTCCTAGATTCGACGTCAGTTCGAGGTTCTGGTTCGTAGAGTTCCAAGTGGCCGTGGTGGTGGAAGCCGTCGCGCCATAAGGGTTGTAGTAGTCGAACTGTGTCCATTCGGTCGCCAGATTAGGATCTACCGAAAAGATGATGATATCCGCTTGAACAGACGTAGTTACCAACAAACCGAGTGTAGCAATAACTACCAATACTTGCCATCTCATTGTCATGTCTCTTGTGAAATTAAAGCTGTGAAAAGCGAAAAAGTAACTTTGGAAATGCCTTGCTTCTCTGAGATGATAAAACTATTGTTGTTCCTCACGGCCGTCCCTTAACTTCACCTATTTGTCCGTCACGATAAGCCGCGCATTCCACGGCTCAATTTGCGGAAGTACAAACCTACGATACGGACCATCTTCTCCGTTCATCTGAATTGTCCGTTCTTTCATCGCCATATCGACGACATTGATTGCCTTTGATTGCGTACGCATTAGAAGTGTCAACTTGTCGGCCGTGTCGAAGCTTGCATTGAACAAGGCAACGGCCAACCGCCCATCCTCCAGCGTCCTCTCCCAGAGAACCACTTTATGATACGACTGGACATAAGCCGGTAATTGATCGCGCGATAGCCACCGAATGACCGACTTCATTTGCGTCGACTTGTTTTGCGTGGCCAGCCAAGTCCAAGGATAGTAGCCGGAGACGCAGATTCGTCCGCCCAAACGGTTTTCGAATACGGCCATACTGCTTGCCGCCTTCTCGGCGCCGGCAAAGTCAACCAGCCTTGTAAGTGTCTGGGCCTTGGGATCGACAAGTTTCAACTGGTATGCCGGTTCGGACCAGAACGACTGATGTACGTCACGACATCGCCCGGCAAATGGACCGTTAAGCGGGTGTGTGACGTTTTCCTCAACGCAGTCGACGTGAAAAGCTTGTCCAATGTCCATGCCTATCAGGTCTTGCAATCCCTTCTCTTTGAGAGCGGCCAGAGCTCCAACGTCCATGTAGACGCCCGATGACAAGATACGAGTGAGTTCCTCTTTGGAAAACATAGCCACGCTTTGGCGATTCAACAAGACCACTTTTGCGTTATCCTGCCCATAGGCAGCCGGAACACCAACTTCAAAGACTTCCGAGTCGTCACCTTCCCACGGCCAAGCCGTCCGGGCAAACCAGTCGCCCCAGAAGACGTCGGCAACCAGAGCGGCGTCTTTCTTCCAGGCTGACCACACGCCGACAGGCGGGATTCGGCCAAAAGTTTTCGCCATCCGATCCAGAAAAGGTCGAACCTGGTGCAAGCGTTCGAACATCGGTTCGTACTCGGCGATTGGCTCACTGTTGAACGGCAAAGTAGCAAAAGCCGTTCCCGTACAGCCCGCAGCGATGTGCGATGCCGCCTCCAACGCAGTCATATTGCACGATTTCCTCAAACGTTGATATGGAAAGTTTTCGACCTCCGACTCGATGGTCAAAACCGAAGGGGGCAGTAGCGACACCTGCCGTCCAAGAGTGTGCGATTTGTGGAACATTTGAAGTGGTGTGAAATCGTTGTAAAATCCCGCACCCGGTCGCCAATAGACGGGCACTGCGTTAGGGCCGCCCACAGTCTTCGCATACTCGGCAAACCCGTTTCCGCAATAGAACCGCAAATGAGTCATGCATCCGATTGGCATCTCGGGCCTCACCTCATGAACGGCGCGTTCAATAACACCCAGCAATCGGTTGATGGTAGCCACATTATGTGCAAGCCATGCCTTGCGGAGCGCCATGCGTTCTTTCGCAGGTTCTGTGGTAAGGTTACGGAGCGCCACGCGTTCTTCCTCAGACCTGACGGTAAGGGCTCTTCGCAACTCCTCCCGGGTATACTTCTTCCCACACTCCTTGGCAAAGATCTCCAGGCATCCCTCACAAAAACACGGTGTTGGAACACCATGAGAGGCCATGCGAAGGTCATCGTCGGACCAAATGAAATCCGGGTTGGTTTCGGCCATCATTCTGTAAAGCGAGGAAACATAGACATGAATACCAGGATCGTTGGGGCAGTACATGCCTTGCGCAACTCTCCCGCTGGAATCCACCATACCCCTATAGTCGCCCTTAATTGCATATGACACGTTTTCTTCGATGTGGCCGAGTGTCGACGTGACGTCGATTCCGACACGATAGCCCAAGGCCCGAGCCTGGGATATCCTTTTGGCAAGAATGGGGCAGCGTTGTTTCATCGTTTCTAACGGGGAGGGAATACCCGTCATAGAAGTAAACAGAGTAAGCTCGTCCGTCACACCCTTGTACTTCTCAAACATTGCCAGCAACTCATTGAAGCTTTTATCCGGCACCCATTGTCCCGGCCCGAACCGAAACGCGGTAACGGCTTTCTCTACGTTCCTGTTTTCAGAGTTCATGCCCGCAGCATAAATCGAACATGCATGTATCAACACGCAAGCAAACACTGCGATCGTCCTCAGGCATACTTGCCTCGAATCGCATCGTTTGTTCATTCTTAAAACCTTTGGATTTTCATTCACTGCTGTACCGATGTCGTTACGACTGTTGTAACTACCGTTGGTGGTAATCATCTTTAGAAACCATTGTTTCGGTTCGACGGATAGAAAATCATCCGTGCCAATCAGCGTACTTTATGCTTTTCAGCGTAAAGCGTTGCTTAAAAAGAGTCAATGAAATCCCGGAACTATAAATTATGATACAACATAATTTCTTTACGATTTATTAAAAAAGCGTGCCAGCGATAGCCAGGATCTCAAAGTCGGTGGTAGCAAGGACCTGCCGCCCTATTGCAGCCGAAATGAACGTCGATACTCGGCTGGGGTTTGGCCGGTAGCCTGGCGAAAGAAATAGGTTAGATATTGGATTGACTTGAATCCGCAAATTCGAGAAATACTTTTGAGCGGGAGGTCGCTTGATTGGATCAGTTCTTTAGCTCGCTTAAGTTGCACGTTTCGTATTTCAGTGTGAATGGAATGGCCCAGGATGGCCTCGAACCGGGATTCGAGCGTCGGCCGCGAAATGCCCGCGATGTCGACGACATCCTGCGCCTTGATTCCATCAAAGGCATGGTCGTGGACATAGCGGACGATTTCAGCCATCTCCCGATCTTCGATCGCCAACACATCCGTCGAAGCGCGCGCGACCACGCCTTCCGGAGGAATAGTGTAGTGGTATTTAGAGATCGATTTGCCCGAGATCATTTTATCAAGTAACGAGGCTGCCTGATAGCCGAGTTGCCGCGCGCCGAGTTTCACGCTGGAAAGTGCCGGAGTTGCCAGTTGACAGAGCATTTCATCGTTATCCACGCCAAGTACGGCTACTTGCTCCGGCACTCGCAATTCGAGAGTTTTGCACGCTTCGAGAACCTGTCGGGCACGCTTGTCGTTGGCGGCCATCAATCCCAGCGGTTTAGGAAGCGACGTCAACCAATTGCAAATCGATTCCAGCATCACTCCCCAGTTTTTTGCTGTTTTATGATGTCCCTTATACATCGAACACGTGAAACCCGCTTCCCCAACATATTGTTGAAAAGCTTCGCCCCGCTCAAACGACCAACCGTTGATTTTGGTGGGCGGATAGCCGCAATATGCGAAATTACGGAAACCGCGTTCCAGGAAGTGGTCTGCGCTCATCCTGGAGATTTTTTTGTTGTCGGCGTAAAAATAAGGGATATCGGAGTCCGGGTTATACCAGCCATAACCGCCACCAAAACCGACGACGGGTATCCGCATTTCCTGAACATCCTGACTCACTTTAGGGTCGTCGAAATCGGCCAGAATGCCGTCCACATGCCAAGTTTTCAGGTTGGGGAGATGTTGCTTGCCCAGCGCAAATTCCTCGATGTAGACACTCCAGTTCCCAACTTCACGGACATAGGCAGCAACTCCTTCGATCACTTTTCCGTCGGAAGGCAAGGTAGCGTCATATATAAGTGTGATGTTGCGAATCTTCATTTTCCCGGAAAACGGTGCCTTGAAAAGCTACAGGATTGTGAAAACAGAGGGTCTGGAGTTGAAATGGATTCCGGAAATGACTTGCCAGATAAGGAGTTACGTGAATTTGATTTGGCGTAAAACCGGCGTACTTGGCAACGAAGTAGGCATTCTTAAAGCCGATCTGCAAGCGGTCATCGACTCTGGGCGACACTGGCAGAGCCACGGTAGTGCTATTCAAAAGTGAATGACAGACCGTCTTGACGGTTCCCTAACGCGTTGAATATGACCAGGTCGATGTCATAAGAGATCTGTGTGACATGCCCGTCGATGAAAAGGGCATTCATAGCGCTGGTGTGCGCTGCACCAAACTGGTAGCCAAGGATACTGCTACCGGGATCGTTTGTCCCGCCCTGGTTAACATCGGGCCCCGGTGGATAACCTGTATATCGCATGATGTCGGGATCCCAGCCGTCGGTCCAGCCAATGTCATCGTGCCAGTCGCCGATCTGGTAGCGATTGGTATGCACGCGTTTCTCGCTAACCACCATTGTATGAGAATGGCCGTCTGTGATGTCCGGGTCGCGGCATGCCGGGCTGGCGATGGTGCGTGTAATGACTCCGAGGTATGTTTTGCCGGGTTGAACGACGCCATGAGTGACTCCCTGCCAGTACCACGGGTCATAACTGGGATGTGCGGGGTCCAGCGTGTTTGCCGGTGTGGCACCGGCGTAGTCGTTCAGCGCACAGCCATGCGAACAGTCCTCTGCCGACGCTGGAATAACACGGACGACGCCCTGGCGTCGCGACGGGCAAAAGTACATCGGAACCGCCGTTTTGCGGACCTCAAGGTCGAGGGATCTATTTCCCGATCCATAACCTTTGGAGATATCCTGCAGCGCCGCATTTTCGGCGTAGGGCAAAATCTGCACCATCCAGCCATAGCCCTTACCAAACAGCGAATCATCGTAACCTTGATCGTGCCACGGCTCGGTGCCGCCCGTCGGGTACTCCCCAAGTGCGGAGTTGTGGTTGGCGAAGGCAAGGCCTATCTGTTTCAGGTTGTTGACACACTGCAACCGGCGGGCAGCCTCGCGCGCCGCCTGAACGGCCGGCAAGAGCAAGGCAATGAGAATGCCTATGATGGCGATCACCACAAGAAGTTCGACAAGTGTAAATGCGGTTCGATGTTTGAAACGACTGTTCATGAAAAGCACTCCTGCGGATAAGAAAAGACGGCCGAATCACGAAAGGGAAACTCGCGTCCTGTCGTTACTTGCCAGCTATAAGTGATTGTAGCTCTGTATCGTCCACCTCTTTGCTCCAGGCCGCCTCGAATGCAACCAGCTTCTTGCCGCGATACCCCTCTTTCTCGTAAACCGCCAAGTTACGATCCATATTAGTCGAATTCGGCCTGCCGTATCGGATTACATATCGTTGGCCATCGCGCGGCGATGTTAGCAATTGGTCGGGATCGACTGTAACTCCCCGCGACTGCAACTTGCCATTAATAAACGCGATGAACGTTTCTTCATTGGGCGGGGATTTGCCGCGGTTGTCTGCGCGGTACAGTTGATACCACTTGGCAACGTTCTCGATGGCTAATTGGCCCTCGGGCGGAGGCGCTCCACCACCAAGGTCGCAGCCGGATACCGTAATCAACATGGCCAAAAACTGTAGAACCACCCCACAGCGCACAGCGCTTACGACCGATGTATATTTCCCCACGTCCATGGCCGCCTCCGGAATCTATCGTTCGCCGGTTACTATAAATTCTCTCACCGGGATTCCCCCATTTGATGTACTTGCAACCACTAAAGTCGCGAAATGCGAAATATCGAATAATAGTGATTCCAATGCACAGACATTGATTCTACCACGATGGGCTGATAAATCAAGAGTACGCGAGTGCCGACTTTTTGGATGAATTTGACGGCAAACCCAACAAAAAACCCCGCAGAATCCCAGATCTTACGGGGTAATTCATGAAGATACCAAGTATAAAAGCGGAGGGCATGGGACTCGAACCCACAACCCCAGAAAGGGGCACCTCATTTCCAGTTTGAAAGGGTGGTGCCAACCTCGTGCCAGCATAGCACAATCGCTTGACAGTTGCAAGTTTTACATCTTGTCGCCGATGTTTATATGCAGATAATTAGAACTTGTTGGCAACACTGTTGGCAACACTCAACCAGAAACAACACAACCACGCGGCTAGGGAGTGCACCCCGAAAGCCGAAACCTTGATCGGTTGCCGCGTGATACTTTTCAAGGGATTTATTGCAAGGGATGAATCGGTGGTTAAATTCAGAAAACCTGCTAAATCGGATCAGCCCGTAGGGCCGTACAATCCGAGGCACTTGCAGGATCTACAAAAGCGGCTCGAAGCGGAACGTCAACGTGAATTCGACGAACGGGAGCGGGCATTCTATGCGGGGCTGACGCCGGAGCAGAAAGCAGAGCACGACGAATATGATAATACTATTCAAAGGTGGGGAAAGGCTCTCGATATTGACGACGGCAACACCTACGTGGTTGACAACAAAGCCCGTATAGCAAAGCGTATCGGCGTTTCCGTGAGAACTCTCAACCGATGGATAACATGCGGCAAGGTTGAAATTGAGCCTATGAGCAGGCAACGGTGGCGAATATCTGAGGCTGAAATCGAGCGACTTGCAGGCTCATAATAAAATACTCGGGACACTTCGGGACACTTCCGGACATACCCTCTATTATCATCTAGTTGACATTACTGACTGCCGTAAACTGGCAGTATGAGTAATGCAATTCTTCTGACTGACTACGAAGCGGCGCCGCTTGTCAAGATGACATCGCGTCGCCTCTCTCGCCTCGCAAAACAGGGTAAAGCCCCGTGCGTGATTTTGCCGGACGGTGAAATCCGTTTCCGCGAGGCCGATCTAACCGCATGGGTTGAGCAGCATTTGCAGCCAGCCAAGGAGGGCGGCGCCGATGGCTAAGCAAACCACCAACAAGCCCGGCTGGGGCTCGATTCATGCCGACGAATCCTTGCCACTCCGCGAAGCATCGCGTCGTCTAGGCTGGGGCTATCGAACTGCCCGCAAGGCTCAGAGGAACGGGTTGAAAGTCGTGCAGATCGGCTCTTTGAAGTACACCCGCGGCGACTGGATCGCGGAGTATCTCGATCGGCTGGCCGCGGAAAGCGAGGTGTCGCAATGATCGACACGACGCCCTCCGGTCAAGAACTCGGACTAGTCCCAATTCGGAAAATACCCGTTTGCGGCATTTGGCCTTCACCGGAAAACGACCAGCTATATAAGCCCGTCGATGAAAACGATCCCGAGATCAAAGATCTCGCCCGGAGTATTGCCAAGGTTGGCGTCCAGGAACCTTTGATTCTCTCTTCTGACCACAGCATCATATCAGGTCACCGTCGCTTTGTTGCTGCTAACCTTGCAGGGCTTCACCTTCTACCTTGCCGCGTGCTCGATTTTGATAAAGACGACGATCCCGACCGTTTTATGCAGCTTCTACGCGAATGCAACCGGCAGCGGGTTAAAACCTTTGCTGAAGCTGCTCGTGAGGCGGCAATGGATGTCGATCCCGAGATCGCCTATCAGTCATTGATCGAGCATCGGCAGGAATCGGCAGCAGTTACGACTGGCGACAATATCATCGTGCTCCGCGGCCAGAAAAACCGCTCGAAGATTTCGCAAGCAAAAATGCCGTTTCTTGAGGCTGCCCAGGTCGTCATTTCTGACTTGGAAAACTTTTGGCCATTATCCGTCCGACAAATCCATTATCGCCTGCTCAACGATCCGCCGCTAAAACATGCCAGCAAGCCAGACTCCGTTTATTGCAACGATAAGACAAGCTACAAGGCGTTATCCGATCTGCTCACCCGTGCCCGCATCGAGGGCATCATCCAATGGGAAGTCATCACAGACGAAACGCGCCCTGTCACAGTCTGGGAAGTGCAGAATAACGTGGACAACTATATCAAAAATGAACTACACAATTTCGGGCGAGGTTACTGGCGTGACTTAATGCAATCACAACCAAACCATATCGAGATCATCGGTGAGAAAAACACAATCCAGGGGGCAATCAGACCGGTCGCCATGAAGTATTGTATCCCCATGACAATCGGGCGCGGTTACTGCTCGCCACGCCCTAAATATGATATGGCCGAGCGGTTCGCAAAAAGTGGAAAGCAAAACCTCATTTTGTTGATACTCTCGGATTTCGATCCCGACGGCGAAGAGATTGCCCATTCTTTCGCGCGTAGTATGCGGGATGAGTTCGATATCAAAAACATCATCCCTATCAAGGTTGCATTGCACGCTTCACAAGTTCAAAGCATGCAGCTACCGCCAGGTGGTAAAGCGAAAAAGTCTTCGACTAACTACAAGCGGTTTGCCGAGCAGTACGGCGATGACGTTTGGGAGTTGGAAGCTCTGCCACCCGATGAACTGCAAGAGATCTTGAGGGCAGAGATAGACAAGGTGATCGACATCGAGGCGTTTAACCACGAACTCGACCAGGAAGAGATCGACGCCGGGAAAATGGAAGGGGCCCGTCGGATCGTGATCGAAGCATTGCGGCATTACGAGCCGGAAGAGGATTAGAAGAGTCACGAAAAAACGGCCCACGCCGGCGAGTGCGTGAGCCGTAAAAAATGGATACACAAACGAGTATAGCGATGTATGTAAAAAAAATCAAGGACGCGGCGGCTGGCAGATGGCCAGACATTCTTTCTCAGTTGGGCGGTGTCGATCTTGGCCGGCTCGATGGCCAGCATCACCCTTGCCCAAAGTGCGGAGGAGCGGACCGGTTCCGTATGATCGACAAAGCCGACGGCTCACTGTTTTGCAATCAGTGTTTTAGCGAAAAAAACGGTGATGGTTTTGCGGCTTTACAATGGCTCACAGGCTGTACGTTTCCCGAATCGGTAAAAATGGTTGCCGATCATCTGGGCGCAAATACTAGCAGCAATGGGCACCACGACGGCAACGGCAAAGCAAAGGGCGACAAGCTGGCCGCAAATATCGCCAAGCTGAAGGACACCAACAAAAACCACCCCAGTTACGGGCAACTAATAGACAGTTATTGCAAGGCCAAACCGCCGATTACGCCCGCGGGTATTAAGATAGCCGGGGGCAAACTCGTTAAAGGTTGTGGGCAGGTATGTATCCGGCTTGATGGTTTCAAACAGATCGGCGACACCGAGCCGAGCGCGGTGGTTTTGCTGCGAGTGGATAGCAAAATGTTTTCGGCTATTGGTAGCCTGGCCGAGCGAAAATCGCACACGCTGGGTGGCTCGATCAATTCATGGGTGTTGGCTGGTGACGTTCATGCGGCACACACAATTATTGATGTCGAGGGATTACCCGACTTGCTGGCCGCGGCGTCAATATTACCGGACGGCTGGGCGGCGGTAACGAACACTTCCGGGGCTAAGGCTCGTGGAAAATTGTCTCGCAAGTGGGCGAAGGGCAAGCGGATAATTGTTGTCGGCGATGCGGACCAACCAGGGCAAGAGGGACAACGGTTGGCAGCAGTGGCGTATCATAAAGTTGAGGCTGATGTCTTGCTTGCCGTATTGCCATATCCGATTGAGACCACACACGGGAAGGATCTACGCGACTGGCTGAACGAGGGAAACAAGATTGAGGATCTGCCGACGGAACCGATTACAGATGAGCAGGCCGAAGAGTGGGGCCGAAAACCAAACAGATCGGCGGCAGTCGACGAACAATCGATAGTGATCGACACCAACGAGGCCCGCATAATCAACGAAGCGGTCGAGGCCCTTGCCGCAAGGGATGACATATATCAACGCGGTTCTAATCTCGTTCACATAGTTTGTAGCAGTAAACCACCTAAGGGAATATCGCGGCCAGCAGAGTCGCCCCGTATCATCCCTGTGCGGGAGCCGCGAATTCAAGAACTCTTGGCCGATTCTGCAACCTGGCTTTCACCTGGCGAAGAGGGCGAGCTTAAAAAAGTGCATCCGCCCCGGTGGGCAGTCAAGGGAGTTGTGGCCCGCGACCAGTGGCCGGAAATTAGGCGACTAGAGGCAATAGTGGAATCACCCGTATTGAGAGCGGACGGCACGGTCCTACAAGAGACTGGTTATGATCCATCAACGGGCATTTTTTTCAAACCAAGTTGTGAATTTCCCGAGGTCCCCGCAAGACCCGACCTTGACCGCGCGGTGGCCGCATGTCAGGCACTATTGGAGGTGGTTGAGGATTTTCCCTTCGCTGATGATTCACACTGTGCGGCCTGGTTGGCTGGCGTACTCACACCAATTGCAAGGTATGCATTTTGCGGCCCATCCCCATTATTTCTTAATGATGCCAACGTGCGAGGGTGTGGGAAAAGTCTTTTGACTGATGCATCGTCCCTGATAACGACCGGGCGAGAAATGGCCCGCATGACTTTGCCGCGAGACGATGACGAACTGCGAAAGCGGATTACAGCCCTGGCCGTGGCGGGCGAACCTCTAATTCTGATCGACAATATCGCCGGCACTTTCGGTAGTGCATCGCTCGACGCGGCTTTGACTGCAACCTCTTGGTCAGATCGAATCTTGGGACAAACCACAATAGCTACCTTGCCACTATACGCCACTTGGTACGCAACCGGAAATAATGTGATTCTAGCGGCAGATACCTCGCGGCGAGTAGTCCATATTCGCCTAGAATCGCCCGAGGAGAGCCCGGAGGAGCGAACAGGCTTCCACCATGCCGACTTGTTGGCGTGGGTGCGACAGCATCGCCCAAGGCTCACAATGGCAGCCGTGGAGATTCTCTCCGCATATTGTCACGCCGGTCGGCCCAATATGAAATTGACGCCCTGGGGTTCGTTTGAGGGCTGGTCTGATCTTGTTCGGCAAGCGGTGGTGTGGGTTGGAATGGAAGATCCTGGGGCGTCGAGAACAGACCTGACCAGTCAATCAGACCGCGAGGCAATGGCCTTGCGTCAGCTTATCACCGGCTGGGAAGAGATCGACCCATCATCGTCGGGCATAACTGTAGCCGCGGTGGTCCGCGAACTGGCCGAACAGCCAGCCTTGTACGAAGGATTGCGGGCGGCACTTTTCGAACTTGCTCCACCTCGTGATGGCAAAACGCTAAACCCTCGCAGCATCGGCATGAAACTTCACCATCTCCGCCGGCGAGTGGTAGGTGGAAGGTTTCTCGATAGACGTACAACCAATATGGGTGCAATGTGGTTGGTCTGTAGTGGCGAAACTAGAGGGACTAAAGGGACTACAGGGACTACTCCCCGTCACGCACGCACGCGGGCGCACGCGCACGCGCGTAATTCCACAGGGACTGAGAATAGTCCCTCTAGTCCCACTAGTACCTCTGCCTCAAATCCCTGTCCTCATACCAACGTGGTCGAGGAAGAAACCTTCGACGGCTATATCAATCAAACCTGTCGCGATTGTGGCGAGCGGTTGCGGTGTAAAAGGCAGGAGAATCGATAAATGGATTGGAGATCAATGGTGTGGTTAGAGCCGGAGTTGCCCCGGCTGGAAGAAGCGGCCCGGACTGCCGGCCGTAACGGTGCAACATGGGATGACTTCCTTGAGGCATCACACCAAGCGTTATCAAAGGCCGTTGGCCGAGGTGCCCAGCATGACGAACTACAGACGGCCGAAGCCTACGAACTTGCCCGGGCCGCACTGTACACCGCATGGTCGAAGGGTGCGAAGTCTCAGCCCGCGCCGGTCGACGTGCAGCCGGATCACTTCCCGTGGGCGGCTGGCTTCGATGAGCAGCAAACTTTCCTGGACACGTCCGAGCCGTACCGATGAGCAATGTTTACCAAAAATACCCAAGGTTCTTCGGAGCGACCCCATCGCGGCACTAACTAGGGAGCTATCCGGAAATATAACTGTGGCATAATGTTTCACCCCCACTAGTGAGGTAATAAAATGAACGAAAAAAATAAGATTCTAGTTGGCGTATTGGCCGCAACGGATGCACTAGTCCGGCCCATGCGTAAGCCAGACTGGCGGAGCGATACACCCGGGCTGCTTTATGAGCGCCGGACAGCCTACCATGCCGACGGTGTGCCGTGGCGGGTATCTGGTGGTGGTGGCGTCCGCACGGCTGGAGCACGTGAACTCTCCCGTCTTGCTGATGACGGGCTACTTATCTTATGCGGAAAAATAAAGCGTACCGGCGTCCGGCTGACTGAAACCGGCGAGCACCGAGCGAGAGCAATGTGTGGCCTACCATCGCTCCGGGATTCGCATGAGTATCTCGGCACTATCCGATCTATGGAAGTCTCAGACGGCGACGTGGGCCCATGGGCAAGTGAGCTATGGTTGGCCGAACTGGACAACTACACCAACGATCAAAACCAGGAAAATGCACTTGGAGGCGTCCAGGATTGTACAGCCCCATCACTGATACGCGGATGGGTTGAAACCGGATCCGATCTTCACGGCAGAGCCTACTACCGAGTTACTCCAGCCGGACGCCAAGCGATGGCAGAGCCGGCCCCGGAACTGCCCGAGGGACTCCCCGGCGAGAGAGAGGGAGCCTTCCTCCACTATCTCCAGGTGGTCGTGCAGTTTCGGCGAAAGTTGCGGGAACTGTCGCCGAAAAATCCGTCGGAGATTGGATACGTTCCACTAAGTGCATCGATCGATTTGAAACGTCCCAAGGTTTGCACAAGTGCATAGCACCACCAACAGCATCGACGCCGGCGAACTCGACAGGTACGTTTTTTGTGAGCGTCCCCGGTGCCCAAAATGCGAATCTGTCGATCTGGCCACCAAGCGGAGCCAGACATCCCCAGACGGATCAATTACACGTCGTGTATGGTGCCGGGTATGTTCACATAAATTTTTTTTAGTTCTGGAGTAAACGCCAATATCTGGCAAAGTAGAAACTCTCATTCTGTAAAATGCAAAAATCATGAAAAATTTAGTCACCCTCGGCAAGGCATCGGCAACTTATCAACGTGATCCCGCCTGGATCCGGGCACGGCTGCACAGTGCTGGCGTCGACGCCGAAATTACCATCAACAGCATTGAACACTACAACGCGGCCGCGGTCGAGGCCGTTATTTCTAATAATTCAAAAGGACTCAAGCTAATGAACCATCCCGAAACTCTGAATGGCGTATCTATTAAGGCAAAGGAAGCCGCCTTGCTCCGCTCCGCGAATTGCAGCAACGCGACTTTGGAAAAACACTTCACGCCTGAAACCTTGGAACGCGCGGACTCCATAAGAGGCTATAGCATACAAGAAATGCTATTGGACGGTGCAACGATTGCCGGATACCGGGGGCGAATGAACGTCACGGACGGCAACCTCCGCGAAATAATCAAGGCTGCATTCAGCACGCACTCTATCACAACGCTTTTAACGCAAGCTGGCGGAAAAATGCTACTGGATGGTTTTGAGGCGTCGCCACGAAGATACCGCTACGTTTCACAATCCCGTAGCGTGCCGGACTTCAAACAGATCACCGCATTTCGTCTGACTGCCGATCTTGAGTATGAGCAGTTGGCTCCTGGTGGACAAATCGAGCACGGAACCGCCAGCCAGGAATCCTACACCATGCAGGCTTCGACTTACGCGAAATTGATGGTGCTCACACGCCAAGATATCATCAACGACGATCTGGGGGCATTCGACGATCTGCGACGCCGGCTTGGCATGGGTGCCGCAATGGCGATGGATAGAAAATTTTG
>JAFGTN010000628.1 GCA_016934075.1 Pirellulales bacterium | reverse complement strand
GTGTCAGTCAAGACTATGTAAAAGAAACCTTCGCTTCGCAAAGCTTTCTTTTACATGTGCCCTTGACTCGCAATTTTGCAAAAGTCCTGTTAGATTGCACATTCGGCCCTGATTTGATAGATTTATTTTATCCCATTTTGTATTCGACCACCTTTCGGGTATGCTGGCATTTACTATGAAAAAAACACTCCCCCAAACCACATTGCTATCCGTCCTTCGCCCGGTGGCTGTCGTCTCGATATTACTGTTGCTTGCGGTTTCGACCGCGGTCGCGGACAAAAAGACCCAAACATGGGGCGAAAAACTCGGCTACGGTCCCGGCTCCCGCGTCATCATCCTCCACGGCGACGATCTGGGCATGTGTCCGGAGGCCAACGCGGCCGGCATAAAATATCTCGAGGCAAAAGACATTCAGTCGGCCTCGGCCATGGTGCCTTGTCCGAACTTCGACGAGTTCGCCGCCTGGTTCAAAAAGAATCCGCAGTACGATTGCGGCCTGCACATGACGCTCAACAGCGAGTGGAAGACTCATCGCTGGGGGCCGGTCGCGCCGCGCGACAAGGTGCCCGGACTGGTTGACTCGCAAGGCATGCTGCACCGCGGCGTGTTATACACGGCCATGGGCGCCAAGGCCTCGGAAGTCGAAACCGAAATTCGCGCTCAGATCGACCGCGCCCTGGCCGCCGGCATCAAGCCCACGCACCTCGACACCCACATGGGCACGCTCTATGCCCGATTGGATTTCGTCCAAGCGTTTTACAAGGTCGCCCAGGAATACAAAATCCCCGCTTTCGTGATCGATCCCAGCCCGGAGATGATCAACGAGCTGCGCAAGCACGGAGCGCCCATCACCGAAAAAATGCACGAGCTGGTAAGACAATACCAGGGCCCCAAACTGGATATGTTCTATAGCGTACCCAATGGAAAAAGCTACGAGGACGTTCGCGAAAAATTCTTCGCCCTCGTCCGCGGCCTGCAGCCGGGTATCACAGAGATCGCCTTCCACCCCTCGGCTAAAAGCAAATCGCTCAAAAAAATCACCGGCAGTTGGCAACAACGAGTGTGGGAATCGCAACTCTTCTCCGACCCCGAAGTCAAAAAGTTCTTCAAAGACGAAGGCATACAATTTACCAACTGGCGGGAAATGGCCAAGCGATATAAAAAGCTGCAAGCGGGCGGCGGGAAATGAAAAAGTGGCTCTTGCTGTTGGTGTGACCATGGTCCGTCCTCCCTTTCGTATACCCAAAACAATATTCTTCGCGGCTCTCTTTTCGCTTCTCATCGGCGTGGATCCACTGTCGCCAGTTGATGCGGCCGACCTCCGCGTTTACACGACGCCCCAGCAACAGGCCCAAGCGAAGAACATGCTCTATGCCCACATTGACAACGCTGTAGCTCGGTCGAAAGCACAACGTCAGCGAGAACTGGACGCATTGAAGACGCCGCAAGAGTGGCGCCGGCGCCAGGCTCAAACCCGCGCGCGGTTGGAAGAATACCTGGGCCAGTTCGGCCCCAAGTGTCCCTTGCTGCCACGCGTTGTCGGTAAGCTCGACCGGCCGGATTATGTGATCGAGAAAATCATCTTTCAGAGCCAGCCGAACTACCACTGCACGTGCAATCTATACCTGCCCAAAAAATGCAAAGGCCCACTGCCCGGCGTGCTCTTCACTTGTGGACACCTGCCGGAAGGCAAGGGAAGCGAATACCACGAGTGTGCGTTGGGACTGGTGAAGAAAGGCTATGTCGTTTTGGCCCTGGATCCCATCGGGCAAGGCGAGCGTTCTGAGTATTTTGATCCCAAGACGGGCAAGGACCTGGTGCCGCTGACCGTTTCTCAGCATCATTACGTGGCTCGCCCTTCCTGGCTGGTGGGGCGGACGCTGATCGGCTATCGGGTTTTGGATTGCGTGCGGGCATTGGATTATCTGGAAAAACGACCCGAGGTGAATCCTGAGCAACTTGCCGTGGTGGGCAACTCGGGCGGCGGCCAGATGGCACTTTCCATCACGGCTGCCGATCCGCGCATCAAGGTCTGCGTGGCGGCCCACCCCGCCGGCAGCATGGAACAAACCTACCTGAACGGTCAGTACCTGTCCGAAAATGAATTCCTCAGTCTCGTCCCCCCGCGACCCTGCCTGATAATCGTGGGCAAAGACTCGGGCGAGGCCCCTTATCATCAATCGCGACTCGACGACATGCTCCAGTTCTACAAGGGCCTCGGTGTCGCAGACCGCGCCAAGCTGGTCATAGTCGACGGTCGCCACGACATGAAAAAACCCAAACGCGAAGCGGCCTACCCCTGGCTGGCCAGATGGTTCGGCCGCGAGGGTGAAGACGGCAAGGAACACGCCTTGGAACCGGAGCCGGTCGAAAACCTCTGGTGCAGCAAGTCCGGACGCGTCGTGCAAAGTCTCGGTGGCGAGACGGCCCAGACGCTAAACGCCAAGCTGGCCGAAAAACTCCGCCCACCACGACCGGCACCCAAAGATAAACCGTCGCTGGAAACCGCTCGTACAACTCTGAAAAACAAGATCGACAAGCGGATTGGATTGAGAACGTGTTTTGAAAATGGCGTTAGGACGTCCAAGGGTGCCACTGCTGACTTGTCCAGCAGTGCGATTTCCGGACAACAGCGATCCACACTGCTGGACAAGCCAGCAGTGGCACCCATTTTTAATCACCTTCTTAAACAAACAGCACCGGAGGCCACCGCCCTCGGCAGTATCGAAACCGGCGACTTGAACATAGATCGGCTCGTGCTCAAAAGCGAGCCGGGCATCGAGTTGCCCGCCCTGCTCTTGAAGCCGAAGAAATCCGCGCCCGACTCGCCACTGGTACTGCATGTGGCTGAACTGGGCAAACCGACCGATACGGCACAAGAATCGCTCGCCTTGCGGCTCGCCTGCCAAGGTTGCACGGTCTTCTCGGTCGACGTTCGCGGCACGGGCGAGACCGATCCTCGCGACCGTGCAAAACTCCCGTCGCTGATAAAATACAACGCCGACCAGTTCCATTTCGCCTCGCACGCGGTTCGCGCGGCCCGTATGCAAACAACCATGGCGGCCATGCGGGCATACGACGTGATCCGTGCGGTCGACTATCTTCGCAATCAAAAAGAATTTGCCAAGCGCCCCATCGTGCTCGCCGGCGAAGGGCTGGGCGGAGTATGGGCGTTGATCGCCGCGGTGTTCGATACGCGCACCGCCGGAGTGATTTGCGTCGACATGGTGCCCTCATACAAACTCATCGTGGGCTCGCAATATTACAATGCCCGCGACTATTTCTGGGTGCCCGGAGCCCTAAAGGATTTTGACCTGCCGGACCTGGTCGGGCTCGTGGCTCCACGTTCCACGTTGCTGGTTAATCCCAGGGACGCACTATTAAAACCGCTTGAACAAGTAAAATGTCAGGATCTATGTGCTTGGGCCCGGGGTGTTTACTCAATCCTTGACAAACCACAAGGATTGCAAGTGATAAATATCCCCGAAGGCAAACCGGCACAAACTGTCGAGCAAATCGCTTCAACATTGAACTCCTGGAAACACTGACCATTATTTGCGAAAGTCCAATTATTATTCATTTCCGCGAGGAGAACCATGTTACCTATCTACCGACTGTTCCTCACATTGCCCTGCTGCACGGTCGTCATGTTCGTTGCCGCATCGCTTATGGCCGCCGAGCCGAAAACTTCCAGCCCCAAAGTTATAAATTACGGGCGCCCGTTCGATACTCCTGCCCATGCCGCGCTGATTCCCTTGCCGCCCGGCGCGGTGCAGCCCGGCGGCTGGCTGCGGGATTGTTGTCTGGCGGCCAGGGATGGATACACAGGACACATGGACGAAGTACACGACGAGTTCAAGAGGGCGTGGTCCGCCGACCACCAGATGACTGGCGAACGTCTGACCTGGCCCAAAGGGGCATGGCCGTACGAAGGAGGCGGATATTGGTTTGACGGACTCGTTCGCCTGGGCTATGTCCTGCATGACGATATGCTTGTACAACAGGCGAAAAAACGTTTCGATGTCGTCGTCACGCACATGAACCCCAACGGTATTCTCTTCCTTTGGTGGCTGAACAACAAGAATTCCGACGATACGAACGCGATTAACGTAGACGGTGGCTGGCCTATTTGGGCCTGCGGGCTGCTGGGGCGCGGCTTGGCCGCCTATTACGCCGCTTCGTCGGACAAAAGCGTTTTGCAGGCGCTGGAGAAAGGCTACAGCAGCGACCGCAACTGGGTACGGCTGGGAGGCGGCATGTCTAGCGTCTGGCCCGCCTTTCAAACTTATACCTGGACGGGAAACAAGGAAATTGCCGCGTCTCTGACCGCGCTGTTCCCAAAGGACATCAACG
>JAFGTN010000627.1 GCA_016934075.1 Pirellulales bacterium | reverse complement strand
GGAAGGTCGGCAAGAACCGGCTTTTCGCGCGGCATCATCCATTCATTGTGCGTTGCCAGCGGCCCCTGTACACAAACCGTTCCACCACGATGGACATAGCGGCGAATCGCATCGACATGTTCGTCAGACATGGCCGAGCAACCGGCAAGTACTAAAGCCCGATACCGATCCAGTTCATTAAGTTGATCATTGTAGATTATTTGGAAACAAGCGCGGTTAGCGATTAGTTGCCCTTCAACGGCGTGTGTGGCCAATGGATATTTCGATTTGTCGAAAACCAGCGAGGGAAAGCTTCGCAATACGGCCACGTCTGCAATTACCGCGGCGTCGCGCAATAGATCGCGGCGTTTTCTGAAGAAGTCCACGTAGGGACTGATTTTGGTAATCGGCCGGTTACGACGATCGTGAATTTCTCCGTACTCGAATTCCAAAATCGCGCCCACGCAATCCAGATTGAATGCCATCGATTCGGCCATTTCCAAAGGCGTTGTCGTGTAGTTGAAGCCCATGTTATCGTTGCGGCGGGCGATCTTGTAGAAACGTATGCGTGTTTGCAAACTGCCGCCGGCCATGCCCACGTTCATGCTCTCGTCCCAATACGCTTCTCCGGCCTGTAGCAGACGGCCGTGATCGACCGGCGGCCTGATACGTGAATGAATGCCCATCGGATTGCATTCCACGAGAACGTCCTTACGTAGTGAATGGGCATATCGAACCATGTCGTGGTATGAGGTAGCCAGCGACTTGCAGGAAAAATCCAGCCATGCCCGGTGCAACAAAGTGTCTTTCTTGTCGGCGTCCGGTGCATGGACCGTATCGACATCCTTGATGCCGGCCTTGCACAACTGCTGAGGCGTGAATGTATTGCGCAAGTATTCACGAAAGTGCCGAACCGAGGTCGGATCATAGCACGTGTTTGACGAATAATTATCAAAATGAATCAAGTCGGCGCCGATATCTTCCACGGCAAAGCGGACGATCTTTTTATAGTATTCAACGGCTTGCGGATGATTGCGGTTCCAGTAATAACGATATGTTGCCTGTCCGTAGGGAACCGGTTTTCCTTGTGGATCCAGTTGCACCCAGTCTTTCGCCTCGGGCTTTTCCTTGAATAGCAATTCCCAAAGAAAAGCGCCGCTATAGTTGTAGATGGCAACATGCATTCCCGCCTTGTGGATCCGCTTGGCGAACTCAACCGCCTCGGCCATACTTTCACGCTCGGCCTCGACACCGGCTCCCTTATAGCAATGCAGCATCACAAGAGTCACGCCCAGGCTCTTCAACTTCGCCAGCATTTCCGGTGAATACTCACTCAGATATGCAGCCCTTTGTTTGGGCGTGGGTATATATCCGGGTGATCCGTCGCGTCGCACGCGGAACAGCAAGGGTTCCATGCTCCATGCCAGCACTACACCCTCTTTAGCAACCCACTCAGGACGCTTGTCAAGTGGGATTTTCAACTGCTGTGAATAGGACGTTCCTAATGTGGCTAAGCATGGTATCAAGGTAAGTCCGATGAGTCGAACAGTGCCGAGGTTACTCATTTTCGTCTCACGTATGATTTGAAATCAGTGGTGGTATCCAAATAAAGCACGTTTCGGGTGCTTTCACTATGAAAACATGTATGGCGGGTGTCAAGATGCAGTTTTGATTCATGAAAAAGTTTTCAGAGACGTCGATAAATGTTGTTAGATTGTAGGTAGGATCAGGAAACAGCAAAACTTATGCCGGCGCTTGTGGTTCGCCGCTTTTTAAGCCGTGCCCGGTTCATATCTCGGCAAGTGCCTTGCCGAGGGGTTCGCAAATAGGATCTTTCGGATTGCGCATAATCGCGCTTGTATGGTAATAATCAGAGGAATAAAATGGCAAAATATAGAAGTAGCGGTACGGGGCAATGATTGTATCGCGATCAATTTTTCGCTGTTTCGGTGCTTGAAACGGTTGTTTCGTGTTGTGCCGATGTCAATTATATTCATGAATGAATCCACAGACACATCTTTGCTTGTCACAGACTACGTCGTTGTAGTGGGTTTTTTTGTGGTCATGGTTGCGATCGGCTTCTACTTCGCCGGACGCATGCGTAATGTCAAGGACTATTTTGCCGGCGGAAATCGCGTGCCCTGGTGGTTGTCGGGCATATCCTACTGGATGAGCAGTTTCAGCGCGTTCGCCTTCGTGGCACATTCGGCATTGGCATATCGCCACGGATTCGTGCCGGTGACGTTCTGGTGGATGTCGACATTGGCCATCATTGTGGCGGCATGGTTGGTTGCCGCCCGCTGGCGACGGGTAGCAACAACCAGCCCGATGGAATTCGTCGAAAAGCGCTATAGCAAGGAAGTACGGCAGGTACTGGCTTGGCTGATCAGTGTGCTGATCATTCTCGATGACGCCACCAAGATTATGGCCGTGGGAACGGTCATTGCAGTATCGATGAATTATTCCGCAAGAGATGTGATTCTCTGGTGCGGGCTGATAATGTTGTTCTACACGTTGCTGGGAGGTTTATGGGCGGTGCTAGTGACCGACACCGTGCAGTTCTTCGTGTTGCTTGCATCGGTTTTTGTGCTCGTCCCGCTGGCATTGAACCGGGTGAACGGTTTCGGTGGATTTGTCGAAAATGCTCCCGAGGGATTTTTTGCTTTCGCGGGTGGAAAATACACGGTATGGTACCTGGTCGCATTCGGAATATTGATTCTTATGACGTATGGTACTCGCTGGTCGCTCGTTCAACGTTTCTACTCGGTGCCCACCGACGCTGATGCTCGAAAAGTCGGCTACCTGGCCGCTGGACTGTGCGTCTTTGTTGCCCCATGGATGCTCTTTCCGGCCATGGCGGCATCGGTCTTCATGCCCGGCATCGAAGATCCGGATCAGGTTTACGGCCTCGTCTGCCGCGAGATGCTACCGGCGGGAATGTTGGGGATGCTGATCGCCTCGATATTCTCGGCCACGATGTCCTCGCTTTCGAGCGACTATAACGCAGTCGCATCGGTGTTAACCACTGATGTCTATAAACGGCTCTTCAACCGAGACGGAACCGAGCGGCACTATGTTTTGGTCGGCCGCGCGATGACACTGCTTGTAGGTTCGCTCACTATCGGCAGCGCATTGTTCCTGTCCACACTGAGCAAGGATTTATTGCTGTTCGATATCATGGTGGCTATCTTTGCGCTACTTGGCCCTCCCACGGCCTTGCCGATTCTAGCGGGCCTGCTGTTTCGCAGAGTTTCAAACGCGGGAGCCATCTGTGGCATGATTGTGGGCGTGGGCGTAAGTGCAGTGGCGCGTTTTATGTGGCTACCCATTGCCGGGGCGATTAATTCGATCCTTGTCGCTGTGAACTTCTCTGAAATTACCGTACAAAATATTCCGGAAACCGGGCTGATGTTTATCGGCATGTTTTCCACGATAGGGGGCATGATATTGGGAAGCCTGTTGTGGCCGGGGTCGCCGCAAGTTCGGCAAAGTGTGCGGGAATTTCTTAGTGGTCTATCCGAAAAGGAAAAAACTCGCTTGCCGGAAATGCAAGACAGTTCGGGCATTTCACCGATGCCCATCGTCGGGTTGGCCCTGGCGGCCTTGGCGGTCGTATTGTTGATCAGCACACTAGCTACGGTGCCCGTGCGAGAGTCGACTTGCAGTCTGGTGGTCGGTGCCTGCATGCTAACGGTCGGTGCGGGGCTTGCGCTGCTACCGAGATTGTTGATGTCTGTGTCCGAAAACATCTCAGGACCGCAAGATAACACTATCGTCGAAGAGAGACAGAATGATTAAGATGACGGAAGAAAAAAAGGGAAAGCGATGACGATAATAATCGATGCTTACTGCACCCCGGGAACCGAGCGTGAGACACAACTATCGCCCCGGCAATTATTGCGGATGATGGACGATGCGGGCATCGACCGTGCGGTGATTGCACCTCAAGACCGGGAAATTGCCGTGTGCAACATTGACGGTAACCAACGCATTTTGGAGATGGCCGAACAATTTGGCGAGCGTTTCATTCCTGCCTGTTCGGTCAATCCTTGGTTGGGGCGTGAAGGTAACGATATATTTTCCGCCGCTATCGAAGCAGGTGCAAAGCTGCTGGTATTGGCTCCCGCGCTACAGGGCTTTAACCTGGGTGATGAACTGACGGACGAGTTGCTTGCATTGGCGGGAGAACTTAGTGTTCCTGTTTACATCCACACCGGTCCACATTCCTCCAGCGCACCATCTCAGCTTCTGCTGGTTGCCGAGCGACACTTATCGACACATTTCATACTCGGGCATTGCGGCAGCAGCGATTACAGCCACGACATGCCAGCAGTTTTCTCGGTCGCACCAAAAAATGTCTGGTTCGAGATCAGCCTTGTACGCCCATGGGCTATGGCGTCCTATAAAGAAATGGCCGATCCCTCGCGATTTATCTTCGGAAGCTATGCACCACGTAACGATCCCAGGCTCGAACTTCAATACCTGAACAGAGAAATGCCGAGAGAGCGATACCCTCAAGTGTACGGCGACAATCTACTAGGACTTTTTCAGGGGGCGAAGAAATGATTATCGACTGTCATACACACTGGAGCATGGACCAATGGCCCCAAAATAAACCGGATCCGGAGACGTGGTGGGATGTTCCAGGCCGGCACGGTATCGATCACGCGATCGTTTTGCCGCTTGCTGCTTTGACGGACGACACGAAACTGCAACTGGAAAACGATAGAATCCACCAGGTGTGCCGTGAATCCAATGGTCGTATGATACCCTTTTGCTCGGTCAAACCTTCGCAGGGCGATCCAGCCGTGGCGGAATTACAGCGCTGTACCGGAAAGTTTCACACCCGCGGCATAAAAATACATCCCTGGCTTCAAGGCACCTGCGTAAACACGAGCCACATGGACCGGATATGTGAAGTGGCTGGTGACAGCGGAATCCCCTTACTCTTCCATGACGGCACGCCTTGCGTGTCGTTACCTTCACAAATTGGATTGCTTGCCCGCAGGCATCCAAAGACTACCATGATCCTCGGCCACCTTGGACTGATGGAACACTGGCGGGAAGCTATCTCCGTAATGCGAAAGGAGAGCAACATATGGGGGTGCCTATGCGGGCCGCACGTCGCGGCCATTAAGGAAATACTGCAACGATGCGACCGCAGCCGACTTTTATGGGGATCTGATTACGGTTTCGGTAACGTGGATCCAATAGACTATCGCCTCGATCTATTAAAGATTCAAAACCTGAAACATGGCGATATGGAGAAGATCCTCGACCATAACCCGAAAAGGCTACTGTCTCTTTAACATCTCGCCACGTAAACCGCCTCATAAAGGTGACCGTGCGGCTTCCATGCGAAGGTTCACCCCACATTAATCCAGGAATCGACGTTCTTGATTGACCATGGTTCGCGTTGCTTGCGCGAAAGCATGGCGTTTGCTTCGGCATCGCCGGGGAACTGTTCTTTATCGGGATCCCATTTGAGCTTGCGGCCCGTCAGCATGGCGATATTGCCGATATGAGCGACGGAAATGGTGCGGTGTCCGATCTCGGCCGGTGCATATGCCTGTTTGCCGCTTTTTATGGCGTCGGTGAAGTCGCAATGCTCACCGCCGGGTATGCCTGGCCCGTCCCGTTTTACGATTAATTTGGGGCGGTGCAGTTGTTTTTCGGCTGGTATCTTCTCGTCCAGGATTTTTGGATTGGAAGCTCGTAGCGGAGCGCGCCAGCCGCGGAACATTATCCAACCCTCGCTGCCTTCGAACTTGATGGCGGGCGCTTCGGCCCAGACGTGCATCGTCAAACCGTCTTTGTATCGATAGTGTAAATCGAACGTGGGTGGTGTGTTCCAGACGGCATCCTTGGGCGGAAAATCGCCTTTGCCATGGACTTCGACGGGCCCGGAATGCTGGTTGCCGCTCGCCCATTGCGCCAGGTCGATCATATGCGCGCCCCAATCGCATAGCACACCGCCCGAATATGCCTGGTTCCAGCGGAAGGTGTTATGCACTCGAGCGGGGCAATACGGAGCTACCGGCGCCTGGCCCTGCCACATGTCATAGTTCAGTTGTTCAGGTGGGGCTTGGACGGTAAAATTGTCGTTGCCGCGTGGTTTGTTGCCTTTGGGAAGCAGTACCTTGATATGCTGTAACTGGCCGATATACCCACCGTGAACCAGTTCGCACATATGGATATACGAGTCGATCGAGCGGTTCTCCGAAGCCGTCTGGAAAACCTTGCCCGATTTCTTGGAGGCATCGGCCAGCACGCGGCCTTCGCTCACGGTAATCGAAAGCGGTTTCTCGCAGATCACGTGTTTGCCGGCTTTCACGGCCATCAGCGCCGGGATTACGTGCCAATGGTCGGGCGTGACCACATCCACCGCATCGATGTCCTTGCGGTTGATTAAATCGCGGAAATCGCCGTATGTATCACACTTATAATCGCGACCGAGCTTTTTGGAATAATGACCGTTGACCTTTTGACGGGCATTTTCCATATGCTGCGAGTCGACATCGCAGACGGCGACCACCTGCTGGTCGTTGTTTTCGAACATGCGGGGGAGGTTCCAACCGCAGCCGTGACCACCGCAGCCGATCAGTCCCATTGTAATTCGTTCACTCGGCGTGGTGTTGCCGGCCAATCCGAATGCTGATGATGGAATCACGGTCGGAGCCGCGGCAGCGGCCAGAGCCGTTTTGAGGAAGTTACGACGTTTGATGGGATTTGCCGATTTAGAGAACTGGTGAGTATCTTGCATGGTGGGGACTTCCCAGGTTGGGGGTGTGATGAAAGAAACGGTGTGTCAATTTCATGCTACTATGCCCAATTTCCATTGTCTAGTCTTGTAGTTTATGCGCGGAAATTAGCAGTATATGCGCATGCAGAATATTGTTTAACTGGTACTTGACAATGAACTGATGGGGACGAAATTAGCATCCGGTGATTGAGGAATCGATGTCGGCTATTATAGAATGGATCTATTCACACACAGGAGCTTCAAGCATCGAAACTAATCGAGAATCCCACACTGGCATACCAGTAGCCCATTCCACCTCCAAATACCTGCCCACCCCACGATACCTGCCGCAACCGGGGATGGCGGAACGGAAACTTAAAAGAAAATGCACATATCGCTTATTCGTATTTGCCTTCTTATCACAATCGGAATGTCGTTCTCGACAGTTTCCAAACTACTTCAAGCGCAAATCACAACCAACGAAAATCCCTACCATCGGATTGAGCGTTTTGACAGCCCATTCGGCGTATGCAATCCGTGGCCAGGATTAAAACAGTCCGGCGTGCGGTGGTGCCGCTGTGGAGGTGGAGCCACACAGATCGGCAGTTGGAATATCGCGGAATCCCAGCGCGGAAAGTACGACTTCCGTTCGGCCGAAGATGAATATACTGGCTGGATGCAGCGCGACAATCTCATACCCACACCGATTCTCTGTTATACACCCGCCTGGGCTACCGGCAAACAACCGTACAACCAGCATGACCCGCCGGCCGATCTGTTCGACTATTTTCACTACGTGCGCGAGATGGCTAAGCATTTTCGCGGTCGTATACCGTCATACGAGGTCTGGAACGAACCCAACGGCCGGGGTGCATTTTTTCGCGGTCGCGCCGTCGAACTGGCTCGGATGATCAAGGCTGCCCACTTGGCCATTTTCCTGGAAGATCCCCATGCCCTGACCGTCGGGCCCGGACTGGCCGGCTGTGACGTTACATATATGCGGCGTCTTTATGAGTTGGGAATCGCTCCCTATTTCGATTGCGCGGCCGTACATCCCTACCAGTTTTCGATTCACTTTACACCGGATTATTGGGTTGACTCCCTGCCATGTTCGCTACGTGAGTTGATGGATAGTTTCGGTGATGATGATAAGCCGATCTGGTTCAACGAGTTCGGATTCGAGGCCGATAACACGGATGAGTCACGCGAAAATCAGGCAAACGCGCTCGTTCAAGCGGTCATTCATTTTCTCCGTTTGCGCGAGATCGGCGTCGAGAAAATGTTCTGGTATAACTCCAAAGACTGGGGGCAGCGGTTCGGGCTGTTCGATAAAAACGGCTATGTTCGGCCCTCGCTCGGAGCCTATGGAACTTTAATTTCCCAGTTGGAAGGCCTGCAATACGCCGGTGATTTACCATCGAAGGATGCGAGGCTGTCGCTTTTTGTGGATCCGAAAAGATATGGAACAAAACAGCCTGGCCCCGCGGTTGTCACGGTTGAAGCGTACCGCGAAGGCAAAGTGCCGTGCAAAATACAAGTCGACCAAAAGACGGCTTTAGCCGTGGATCGAGATGGAAAATCGCAGACTTTACCAGTTGCGGACGGTACTGTTGATCTTCAGGCCTCGCGTCGAGTTCAATACGTCCACGTCGACGCTGCAAAGCTCAAGTACTGTCCGAAAAATAAACCGCCAAAAAAACGTGGCGGGCGGAAATGGCCGGAACAAGTCGAATGTTTCGTATGGGCACAGCTTCAAGTGCCGCAGTGTACGCAGCGTGCATGGCTAGTGCGCGGTAAGATCAACAAAATTCCTGTCGAGGTCTACAACTTCCGTTCCGAGCCAAACTCCGGAGAAATTAGCGTGAAGCTCGCAGATATTACGGCTTCGGCTCCCTTCTGCCTGGCGCCCATGAGTTCGACTGTAGTGAACGTTCGGCTGGAATTGCCCAAAACACTCGAAACAGAGTGTTATGCAATCGAGATTAGCGGTAATGCCTCTTCAAAGTCGCTTGCCCCATATACTGATAGTATCTGGGTGGCTGACGGACCGGTGATCGATTTTACGGGCAACAGTTGGTGTGAAGTTGATTATCTGCAAAACACTCCCGCCGGATCACCCTCGACATCGTTCGGTGGCGAGATTTTATACCGCTTCGACCTCAGCCGTGCCAAAGCCGCCACGCTACAAGGGATGATCGGTGCCAATGGAGGAAAGCTATGGGTGATGGAAGCTTCCAAAGACGGTAAAAAGTTCGAGAAGTTAGCCGAAGCTCAATCCTGGCCGAGGAATATACGCCAGGATCTCACTTCATACGTTGGAGCCCCTGTCTGGATAAAAATCCATGGCGATGATTGTATAATCAAGCGTGTGGTGTTGTGTAGTGAAGATAAATAACGGCTTGCACCATCGTTCATAATGGCTATTGATCGCGCATCGCTCGGGCTATGATCTCGCTATCGAAATAGTTGACCGACATTCCGGCATCGACCACAATTTGCTGCGCGGTAATACCGCTCGACCGCGGGCTCAGCAGAAAGGCTGCCACGTTGGCGGCTTCGCTGGTTTGCACGGCCTTTTTCCGCAAGGTTGCCTGTTCGGCGAAAAGATACGAATCGACGTAGCCGGGTATGCCGGCCGAGGCCGATGTTTTCAAGAGGCCCGGCGAGACGGCATTGAAGCGGATGCGCGAAAACTGGCTGAACGACTTTGCCAAAAAGGCCAGCGAGCTGTCCAGGGCGGCTTTGATGGGTGCCATATATCCGTAGTTTTCGCTTGCCATGCGCGTGGTGGAAATCGAGATCGTAACCACCGAGGCGTCTTCGTCTAAAAGGTCGGCGAAAGTACGGACGATTTCCACCAGTGAGAAGCAGGATATGTCCACGGCCTGCAAGAATGCCGCCTTGGGTGTTTCATGAAAGGGCTTCATGCCGGCAGAATAGTCGGCAAAGGCTATGGAATGCACCAATCCGTGGAAACATTTGTGTGTTTTTCCGATCTCTTCGCGAAGACGGCCGATTTGATCCTCGTGTTCAACGTCGCAAACGTAGATGTCAGCGTTGCCCAATAACTTGCCGACGGATTGTTTTGTGTCTTCGCTTTGCACTACATAAACGCACTTGGCCCCGGTATCTTCGAGTACGCGCGATATGTGATATGCCACGCTTTTTTGGTTGGCGACACCGAAAATCAGGATCGATTTGTCGGTCAATTGAAGGAAGTCCATTGTATTTGCCTATCTATCGGCCGCGGTACAGGCGAACTCGAACCTTGCGGCAACTTTGCCATCCACGGTGACCTTGGCCTTGAGAAAGAACGCCGTTGATACGCGTTCCACCAGTTCGGCCTCCAGTCGCAGGATCTCACCCGGCTTGATCATGCGGCGGAATTTTACATCGTTCATGCGCGTGGCCACCGGCACTTTCCCCTCGGCCTCTGCGGCCATGAAACGCGAAAGTAGAACGGCCCCGGCTTGCATGGCCGCTTCGCAGAGCAAGACGCCCGGCACCAAGGGCGTGCCCGGATAGTGCCCGGCAAAGAAATCCTCCTTGCCGCTGAAGGTCTTGGTGCAGACGATATGCGATTCGTCCTGCTCCACGATCTCGTCGATCAGCAGGAACGGGTCACGATGCGGGATTGCTTTGAGTATTTCTTCTCGGCTCATGATTTGATCTATTGTTTCAATAAGTACCCATCGACGTCGTTAGCCACGATCACTCCGTAATTCACGGCACCAAGCCAGCCGGACATGATGATTCCCACGCTACCGGCATGATATACTCCGGGTACCTGTTCGGGCAAGGCGCGACTTACAGCCAATCCTTCGAATTTCGTGCCAAAGCTGGCTCCGTCCAGATGCTTGGTATATCGTTTGAAAGTCACCGGAGTGGCGGCTTCCACGTGGTCGAGCTTCTCGCGGATATCCGGTACGTATTTTTCCAGTGCGTCGAGCGTGCTTTCGACCAGATCCTGCTTGCCTTGTTGATATTCGTCTTCGGGAAGATCAGCCCAGTCGTTGTAATTTGCATTCGTGCTAGAAACCACAAGACAACGATCCCGTTCGGGACGAGTCTTGGGATAATAGAACGAATATGTGCGGCTGGTTATGTCGCGGCTTAAAAGCATATCAGTGCGGAATGTCGGCGCCGTGGAACTGAACAGCAAATCGCCGCAACTCTCATCGATCATTTCACCCGGTCTTAGTGCCATGTATACCTGGGCACTTGAATTGTTCAGCCGCACTGCCTCGGTTTCCTCGACGAATTTCGGGTCGAGGATTTCACGGCCGATCATGTCCAGCACAGTGGTTTTAAGATTCGCGTTGGAAACTACCGCTTTGGTTTTTATTGTGCGCGTTTCGAAAGATTTTCCGGAGGCTGTTACACCGTTCACTCGCCGCGAGCCGTCGACTTCGATCTTCTCGACATCCGCGCCCAGGCAGATATCGACGCCGTTATTGAGCAATTCCTGGCGCATGAGAAGAATCAGCCGATCGGTCCCACCTTCGAAGGTGAAAACACCCTTCGACATGAAGTTCGAAAACACAATACCGTACGTCAAGGCCGGATCGTCCAGCGTCGAGCCGTTGGCGTAAGTGATGGGTTCCATCAACAGCCGCACTACGTCCTCGCGGCCAGGGAAAAATCGCTCGAAGAGCTCGCGCGTCGAGACTTTCTGGTCGTCGTAGAAATTCATGCCCCGGGCCGTGTCGAAAAAATCAAATACCTTCTCCGGGGCGATGCCAAAACGTTCGATCAATAGCTGCGTGAAATCATCCCGGTTGAATGATGTGGTCAACGAGAACATGGGATTATCGAAGCGGATGTTGGGCAATTGTACGATAGAGTCGGCAATCTCTTGGTTCCAATACCTTCGGCAGCTTTTGATCATGCCTACCGGAAAGCCGTGAAGAGAGACGTCGTACACATGACCACCGGAGCGGTAGAAGCAGGTCGCAAGCCCGCCCAGTTTGTAGTGCTGTTCCAGTAATAACACCGATCGCCCTGCCCGGGCCAGCGTGTTGGCGGCCGTCAGTCCGGCTAGCCCGGCTCCTATCACAACCACGTCGTAAGAATCACGCGCGTCCTTTAGCGAAAGTCTCGACATCCCTTATCGTTGTTCCTTTGTGCGATTAACACTTTGCTTGAAGAAAAAGAAAGATCTTTCCGAATTGTTTTTTTGAAGGGCGTTTTGTGGACGTTAAGTACTCAAAAAATGCTGGTTCACGACCGTAATACCACTGAGAATCGTGCCCACGATGCCCACAAAACCCTGGTCCGTGCCGCAGATATAGAGGTTCTCGAGGTGCGTGCGGCCATCGTGTCGCTTCTGGCTCACGCCGTAAACGGCTCCGCGGGCGTGGCCCGTATAACGGCGGATCGTGGTCGGCGTGAAAACGTCGGTGTCGATCACCGAGCCGCGGAAGTCGGGGACGAAACGTACGGCCGATGCCACCGTGCGGTCGTAGCAACGCAGTTTGGCCAGACGGTATTGATCTTCGTCTAATGCGGCCCAGCGTTCGTAGTTTGCCAGCGAGGTGATGCGCACTACGCCTTCGGCCAGGGGCTCGTCGTAGACGAAATTATTAGGTGAACATATTACTCCGCTACGAGTATCGACCAACTCGCCCGGATCGCGATAGTTGAACCGCGATGAGTCGTTGAAGAACACGATCGTGCGGTCGTGCCCCATCGAACGCGGCAGTTTATCGAGCACCGAAATCGATTCGACGAAGGTCAGCTTGCCGGCCGGTTCGCTGGTGACGTGGTTCTCGTCGTCGCAAAGTAGCATCGTTTCAGGCAGACCGGCCGACGATAGAATCCGTCGGGCTTCAAGTTCCGTGCCGTCTTCCAATACAACCCGCTGAGCCCGGCCGTTGCTGACGACGATCCGCTGCACGCCGGCTCGGAGACGCAGTTCGCCGCCGAGTTGCTTAAAACGCCGCACGAGTTTTTTCAGTATCAGTCTTACGCCGGCAAGGGGACGCGCCAGACCTTCGAGATAGATGGCTCGAAACATAATACAGAACTGGTG